>JBKOXF010000094.1:0-3116 GCA_046724795.1 Actinomycetota bacterium
GTCGCGTACGCGATCAAGTACCGGAAGGAGGACGCCGTCGCGGCGTGCTGGTTCGGCGACGGCGCCACCAGCGAGGGGGACTGGCACGAGGGTCTGAACTTCTCCGGCATCCACAAGCTGCCGGTGATCTGGGTGTGCGAGAACAATCTGTACGCGATCTCCGTGCCGCTCTCGAAACAGATGGCCGTGAAGCAGGTCAGCGACCGCGCCGAGGCCTACGGGTTCCCCGGCGTCACGATCGACGGCAACGACGTCCTCGCGTGCTACGAGGCCATGACGACGGCCATCGATCGAGCTCGGTCCGGTGATGGACCCACGCTGATCGAGGTCCGCACGTACCGGTTCCACCCCCATACCTCTGATGACGACGACCGGACGTATCGCACCCGCGAGGAGGTCGAGGAGGCCAAGACGAACGACCCGATCGTGAAGTTCGGCGCCACGCTGAAAGAGCTGGGGCTCCTCGACGACGACGGCGTGGAGAGCACGCGCGCCGAGTTGAAGGAGCAGGTCGACCAAGCCGTCACCCGGGCGTGGGAGGCGCCGGACCCGGAGCCCGAGTCCGCGCTCCTCCATGTGTTCGGAGAGGGTGGCGAGTGACCGAGAAGAACGTCGTCCAGACCATCCACGACACGCTGTGGGACGAGATGCACGGCGATGACCGCGTGCTCGTCATGGGCGAGGACGTCGGCGCGCGCGGCGGCGTGTTCCGCGTCACCGCCGGGTTCAAGGACGAATTCGGCGACGAGCGCGTCATCGACACCCCGCTCGCCGAGTCGGGCATCGTCGGCGTGGCCATCGGGATGGCCCTGCACGGGCTCCTTCCGGTCGCCGAGATCCAGTTCGCCGACTTCATCCATCCGGCGTTCGACCAGCTCGTCAGCGAGGCAGCTCGGATCCGGTATCGGAGCAACGGCGACTTCGGCGTGCCCATGGTGGTACGGGCGCCATACGGCGGCGGCGTGCACGGCGCGCTGTACCACTCGCAGTCGATCGAGGCGTTCTACGGTCACGTGCCGGGATTGAAGGTGGTGCTCCCGTCGACGCCCTACGACGCCAAGGGCATGCTCCGCGCCTCGATCCGCGATCCCGACCCCGTGTTGTTCCTGGAGCACAAGAAGACGTACCGGTTGATCAAGGGCGATGTCCCGGACGAACCGTACGAGGTGCCGATCGGTGTGGCGGACGTGAAGCGGGAGGGCGAGGACCTCAGCGTCATCGCCTACGGCTTGATGCTGCACCTCTGCCTGGAGGCGGCACAGCGGCTCGAGGAGGAGGACGGCTACTCGGCCGAGGTGGTGGACGTGCGAACGATCTCGCCGCTCGACAGGCAGACGATCCTGCAGTCGGTGCGCAAAACCGCCAAGGCGATGGTCGTGTACGAGGACAACCGGACCTACGGTGCCGGCGCCGAGATCGCCGCCACGATCGCGGAGGAGCTCATGTTCGACCTGGACGGACCGATCGTGCGGATCGGGGGGCCGGACGTGCCGGCGATGCCGTTCGCCTCGCCGCTCGAGCACTTCTACATGCCGGACGCGGATCGCATCTATGAGCAGATGCGCGAGCTGGCGAAGTTCTGAGCGCACGGGTCTTCCTCGAGACCGATCGCCTGATCCTTCGGGAATTCACGGCGGCCGATCTCGACAACCTCGTCGCACTTGACGCCGATCCAGAGGTCATGCGGTTCCTGACCGGAGGCAGCCCCACCCCGAGGGAGCGCATCGAGAAGGAGGTCCTGCCGCGATTCCTCGAGCTCCATGCACGCGATCCCAACGTCGGGTTCTGGGCTGCCATCGAGAAGGACACCGGGCGGTTCATCGGTTGGTTCCATCTCCGCCCGGCGGAGGATTCGCTGCCGGGCGAGACCGAGCTCGGCTACCGGCTCCGGCGGGACGCCTGGGGCAAGGGTTATGCGACGGAGGGCTCACGCGCCCTCGTTCGCAAGGCCTTCGAGGATCTCGGATGGGAGTGCGTGACGGCGTGGACGATGGTCGTCAATACGCCATCGCGCCGGGTCATGGAGAAGACGGGGCTCCGGTTGGTCAAGACCGTGTACCGTCCGTGGCCGCATGGGTTCGAGGGGACCGAGCAGGGCGACGTCGAGTACGCGATCGACCGCGAGGAGTGGAAGCCGCCGCCCGATCAGTGAGGCTCGTGGGGGCCCGCTACCACCTCGAGGCCCGACGCGACGTTGCGCAGCTGCGTCTCGGTGAGCTTGCCGGTGAAATGCACGTGGATGCCGCGCAGGTGGGTCTTCGCTGCGTTTCGTAAGAGCTGACGACCGCTGTCGCTGAGCCGCGCCAGCATCACCCTCCCGTCGCCGTCGAATCGCTCCCGACGAACGAGCCTCGCGTCCACGAGGCGATCGACGGCGCGAGTGAGCCCGCTCGGCGACATCATCACGCGTTCAGCGAGCTCGGTCATTCGCAGCGTCCGATCCGGGGCCCTGGCCAGCCGAAGCAGCACGTCGTAGTCGGCCAACGAGATGTTGTGCTCCGTCCGAAGTTCGGCGTCGAGCGTCCGGATCACCTGCTGATGCGCGTGAAGCAGGGATTGCCACGCGCGGAGTTCGCTTTCGCTGAGCGTTGTCTCCATACGAGCTGAGTCTACGTCTCAGATACTTGCGTATACAAATATTCGATATACTTCGCATCGCAAGTTTCCTTCGAGCGAAGGAGCGAGTGGGAATCGGATGGAGGGAAGCTCACAGGTCGCGGCGGCCTTCGGGATCGGTATCGCGCTCGCAGCGGCGCCCGGCCCGGTCCAAGCCGTCGTCCTGTCGGAATCCATCTCGGGCGGGGTTGGGCGGGGACTGCGGGCCGTGGCGGGCGTCCATCTCACGTTTGCCGCGCTGCTCGCAGCGCTGGCCCTCGGCCTCTCGCTCGTCTCGCCGCACGGCGTCATCCTGCGTGCGCTCCAGGTGGCAGGCGGCGTGCTGCTGTTGTGGCTGGCGTGGGATGGGTTCCGCCCGGCCGAACGCACCGACGATGACCCGGGCGGACGCCACCGCCTGCCTCCTGCCATCCGAGGGATGCTGGCCATCCTCCTGAACCCCGGCGGGTGGTTGTTCCTGGGAGCGGTGGCGTCCCCGTTGCTGGCCACGGCGAGCCAAC
>JBKOXF010000089.1:0-6733 GCA_046724795.1 Actinomycetota bacterium
CGCGCGGCTCGTGCTCGAGGCAACCGGCGTCCCCATCGAATGGGACGTGCAGGAGGCGGGAGCGGCGGTGATGGATCGCGAAGGGACGCCACTCCCCGATCACGTGCTCGGAGCCATCCGTCGTTCGCGCGTCGCGTTGAAGGGGCCGGTGACGACCCCCGTCGGGACCGGGTTCCGGAGCGTGAACGTCGCGCTCCGTCAGGAGCTCGACCTGTTCGCGGCGGTGCGGCCGTCTCGCACACTCCCCGGCGTCCCTACCCGCCACCCGCCCCTCGACATCGTGGTGATCCGGGAGAACACCGAGGACCTGTACCGGGGCATCGAGTTCGAGATGGGCGCGCCCGAGACGGAGCGGCTCCGCCAGGAGTTGCGGCGCCTGGCCGGCTTCGAACTGGCCCCCGACGCCGGCGTCACCGTGAAGCCGATCTCCGTGACCGGCACGAAACGCATCGTTCGGTTCGCCTTCGACTACGCCCGGCGGGAGCATCGCAAACGCATCACCGTGGGGCACAAGGCGAACATCATGAAGTTCTCGGACGGCGTGTTCCTGCTGACCGCGGTGGCGGAGGCTGTCGAACAGCACGACGTGGAGCTCGAGGAGATGCAGGTCGACGAGCTCGCCATGTGGCTGGCGTGGGAGCCGGAGACGATGGACGTACTGCTGCTGCCGAATCTCTACGGCGACATCATCAGCGACCTGTGCGCCGGGCTCGTGGGCGGGCTGGGGATCGCGCCCGGCGCGAACCTCGGCTGGGAGTACGCGGTGTTCGAGCCGGTCCACGGCAGCGCGCCGGACATCGCCGGGAAGGGATTGGCCAATCCGACGGCGATCGTGTTGTCGTCGGCCATGCTCCTGCGGCATCTCAACGAGCCGGATGCCGCCCACGCCGTGGAGCTCGCGGTTCGGCGTGTGCTCGATGACGCCGAGCACGTGACGAGGGACCTCGGCGGGACGGCCTCCACCCGGGAGATGACCGACGCCCTCATGGCGGCGGTGAAGGCGAGCCGATGACGATGGAGATCCGGGAGGTCCGACCCGAGGAGTACGAGGAGGCCGGCCGGGTCACGGCCGACGCGTATCGCCCGTACGCGCGGGGCGATGACTGGACGGACTACCTCGAAGAGCTCGCTGACATCGCCGACCGTGCCCAGCGCACGATGGTGCTCGTCGCGGTGGAGGACGGCCGGATCATCGGGACGACAACCCTCGAGCTCGACCGCCGCGTGGACGAAGGCGAGGATCACCTGGAGGCGCAGCGCCTCCCGCCCCACGAAGCGCACATCCGGATGCTCGGCGTACTGCCCGAGGCCCAGGGACGCGGGATCGGGCGCGCCCTCATGGACGAGTCGATCCGCATCGCCCGAGCGAACGGCAAGACCCTGATATCGCTCCACACCACCGAACGGATGAACGTGGCGCAGCGGATGTACGAATCGATGGGCTTCACGCGTTTGCCCGATTGGAAGGTCAGCGAGGACTTCACGCTGTTGACGTACCGGCTGGAGCTGTGACCTCGAGCTAGTGCTTCTGGATCGACGCCGAGGGGTCGATCACACCGGCCTGCTTGAGGGCCAGCTCGAAGTCGTGGGGGTTCGAGGCGGCCTCCAAGGCCTGCTGCGGGGTCACCTTCCCGGTGGCCACGAGCTTCACCAGCGACTGGTCGAACGTGCGCATCCCGTAGAACTCACCCTCCACGATGACGTCGTGAATCTCCGACGTCCTGTTGGGATCCGCGATCCGCTCGGAGACCCGCCCGGTGTTCACGAGGACCTCCAGGCTGGGCATCCGGCCGCCCGCGGTGGACGGCACGAGGCGCTGACACACGATCCCCCGCAGGGAGGCGGCGAGGGTCAGGCGGATCTGCTGCTGCTGGTGCGGTGGGAAGAAATCAACCACGCGGTTCACGGTCTCCGTGGCGTCGAGCGTGTGCAGCGTGGAGAGGACGAGATGGCCGGTCTCCGCCGCCTGCATCGCGGCCTGGACGGTCTCCGAGTCGCGCATCTCCCCGATCAGGACCACGTCGGGGTCCTGGCGCAGCACGGACCGGAGGGCCTGGAGGAAGCTCGTGCAGTCCTCGCCCACCTCACGCTGGTTCACGGAGGCAACGCCGTCCTCGAAGAGGACCTCGATGGGGTCCTCGATCGTGACGATGTGCACCGGCTTGGTTCGGGTGATGTGCTGGATCATCGCGGCGAGCGTCGTGGTCTTGCCCGATCCCGTCGGCCCCGTGACCAGGACGAGCCCACGGTTCTCCTCGGAGAGCTTGCGCACGACGTCGGGGAGGTTCAGCTCCTCGAAGGACGGGCCGCCCACCCGGAGCCGGCGGAAGACCATCGAGAGCGACCCCCGCTGGCGGAAGATGTTGCCCCGGTACCGCCCGACGCCGGGCTCGGAGTGTGCGAAGTCGACCGAGCCGTCGAGGTCGAGGATGGGCCGGCGCTTCTCCGGGACGAGCATCCAGGCCAGGTCCTCGGCGAGCTCGGGCGTCACCGGGGGGGCATTGAGTCTGCGCAGCTCCGACCCCAATCGGATCATCGGGGGGGACCCCACCTTCACGTGGAGGTCGGAACCGTCGTACTCGTTCAGGGTCTTGAGCCAGCTGACGAAGCCTGTGTTCGGTCCTGCGGAGCCCTGGGCGCGTAGGGCGACGGCCTCTGGAGAAGCGCTCATGCCTCGTTGCATCGGTCCGCTGCGAGGCGGTCTTGACAGGGTCCTTGGCCCGGATTTCTCGGCTATTCGCCCGAGGCCGTCCTCACGACCTCCCCGGAGGTGAGGACCACGCCGTCCTCACACTCGGCTTCGACCATCCCGCTGCGGAACTGCTGCTCGTACAGCTGGGCGTACAGGCCGCCCCGCTCCAGGAGCTCCTGGTGCGTGCCCTGCTCCACGAGCGTGCCCCGATCCATCACGAAGATGACGTCCGCCGACAGGATCGTGGAGAGGCGATGGGCGATGGCGATCGTGGTCCGGCCCCGCATGAGGGGCCGGAGGGCCTCCTGGACCAGGCGCTCGGAGGTCGTGTCCAGGCTCGAGGTTGCTTCGTCGAGGATGAGGATCCGGGGATCCTTCAGCACGACGCGGGCGATGGCCAGGCGCTGCTTCTCCCCGCCCGACATCCGGTATCCCCGCTCCCCCACCACGGGGTCGAACCCCTCCGGCATCTCCATGATCCGGTCGTGGATGAACGCGGCGCGCGCCGCGGCCTCCAGCTCCCCCTCGGTCGCGTCCGGCTTCCCGTAGAGGAGGTTTCGGCGAACCGTGTCGTGGAACAGGTAAGTCTCCTGCGTGACCATCCCGATGATCTCGCCGAGCGATTCCAGCTTGAGGCTGCGGACGTCGTGGCCGTCGATCTCGACGGCGCCCCGGTTCACGTCGTAGAACCGCGGGACCAGATAGGTCATCGTGGTCTTGCCGGCCCCGGACGGGCCGACCAGCGCCGCGAGCTGTCCCGGCTGGATGTCCAGGTCGACGTTCTCGAGCGTCCACAGCCGCGCCGGCTGGTGGCCGTTCCCGGAAGCGTCGGGCGAGACCGGCGTGGCGGGGTCCGCCGGCGACTGGGGCGCGTCGTACCGGAACCATACGTTCTGGAAGCGCACTCGGCCCTGGACCTGTTCCCTCGGCAACTGGATCGCGTCGGGTGCGTCCGTGATCTCCTGCGGCATGTCGAGGTACTCGAAGATCCGTTCGAACAGCGCCATCGACGAGTGCACCTCGACGCTCACCTGAAGCATCGAGCCGATCGGGAAGAACAGCCGGCTCTGCAGCGTCGTGAACGCGACGACTGTGCCCGCCCACCACGCCACCTCAGCCGACGTCAGGTTGTTGTTGTTGAGAACGATCCCGGCCACGAGATACGTGAACGCGGGCATCGCGGAGAAGAACGCTTGGATCATCGCGCCGAACGACCGCCCGATCATCTGCTGGTGGACGAGCGAGCCGGTGAGCTTCTCGTTCTCCTTGCCGAACCGAGCCGTCTCGTACTTTTGCCGGCCGAACGCCTTCGACAGGAGGATCCCCGAGACGGACAGCGTCTCCTCCGTGATCGCTGTCATGTCGGCATAGGTGCGCTGCGTCCTGCGGGCGACCTCCTGGCGCGCCCGGCCGACCTTGCGTGTGAGCCAGATGAACACCGGCGTCATGAACAGCGACATCAACGTCAGCTGCCACGACAACAGCAGCATCGCGATGACGGTGCTGATCACCACGACCACGTTGTTGAGGATGGTCGACGCCGTGTCGGTGACCACCGCCTGCACGCCTCCGACGTCGTTGGCCATGCGGGACTGGATCTCCCCGGTCCGGGTCGCCGTGAAGAACCGAAGGGGCATCCGCTGGAGGTGCCGGTACAGCGAGGCGCGGAGGTCCTTCATGACCGAAAGCCCCACGACGTTCGCGAGGTAGGTCTGACCGATCCCGATCAGGCCGGTGATGATCGGGATCAGGACCATCAGTGCGACGAAGAACCCCAGCAATCCCATCCTCGGACAGCCGTCCGGACAGAACAGCGCGTTGCCGAAGACCTGCCTGATCAGTAGCGGGTTGACGATGCCGAGGGAGGCCGTGATCACGATCAGCCCCGCGACGATCGCCACCTTCCGCTTGTAGGGACGGAAGGTCGCGACCACGCGCCGGACCGTGTGTCGCTCGACCGGTTTCAGGTTCTCCTCGGGAACCCTGACCGGCCCACCCCAGTGACCACGCATGCCATCGAGGATACGACCGCTGCGCGAAACCCCAGCCTAGACGGCGGGTTGGGCTACCAACGGCGGGCGAACATCCTTCTGCGCCGGTACGTGATGAGCCTGGAGAGAAGGACCAGGATCACCGCGCCGGCGATCGCCCACAGCCAGGGGTGCTCGTGGACCGAGTGCTTGCCCACCAGGAGGCCACCGATCCAGTACCCCAGGAACGCGCCGCCCACGCCGATGACGAGCGTCCCCAGGAACCCCACCGGGTCGCGGCCCGGCACCAGGAGCCTGGCGATGGCCCCCACGATCAGCCCCGCGATGACGATCCAGATGATGACGGCTGCGCTCATCGGTCTCCCTTCCCTAGCGCTCGTCCGACCTGTACCCGCGAGGGGCCATCTCGATGCCTCAGCGGCCGGCGAGCGCCTTCACTCGCTCGAAGACGGCGACCATCATGTCCGGCGTCAGTTTGCCGGTGAAGGTGTTCTGCTGGCTCGGATGGAAGCAGCCGAGCAAGGTGTACGGGCCGACGGTTGCCTCGGCGGCGTGGCCGAACCGGGGCTTCGGTTTGGCGCGGTGTCCGGTCGCCGCGAGTGCGGCGAGCGCGCCGTCCCACGCGAACGAGCCCAGGGCGACGATCGCGCGAAGCCGCGCGAGCGCTCGGAGCTCCCGCGCCAGGTATGGCAGGCAGTTGTCGCGCTCCTGCGGTGTCGGGCGGTTCGCCGGAGGCGCGCAGCGGTTCACGGCGCCGACGTAGAGGTCTCGCAACTGGAGCCCGTCGTCGCGATGCGTTGACGTCGGTTGGTTCGCGAAGCCCGTGGCGAACAGCGCGGCGAACAGGAAGTCGCCGGAGCGATCGCCGGTGAAGATGCGGCCGGTTCGATTGCCGCCATGCGCGGCCGGCGCCAGGCCCACGATCATCACCCGGGCCGCCGGGTCGCCCCATCCCGGCACGGGCTTCGCCCAGTAGTCCCAATCGGCGTACCTCTTGGGCTTGAGTCGTGCGGCCTCCTCGCGCCACGCGACCAATCGCGGGCATCGCCGGCACCGGACGACGTCATGCCTGATCGAAGTCAGTGCCTCGCGGGCGGTTCCCATCTCCCCGATGCTAGGGAACCTTTCGCGGCCCCGCGGGGTCAGGGAAGGGTGCGGCTCGACCGGGAGGCGGATGTGGAGCGCGAGCTCGTGTGCGAAGGGCGCGGCCGGCCCTTCTGTCCGAGCTGTACGCCACCCACGCTCCCCGCGCGGGCCGGCTCGCGTTTCTGCTGACGCGGGATCCGCATCTCGCGCAGGACGTCGCACAGGAGGCGTTCGCCCGGCTGATCACGCGGTTGCCCAGCATCCGCAACCCGGACGCCGTGGACGCGTATCTGCGCCGTTCCGTGGTCAACCTCTGCCGCAAGCAGTGGCGGCGCGAGGCGAGAGAGCGATCGTTCCTCCGGCGGCACGGCCCGGTCGAGGCCTCCAGGGTGGATGTCCTCCCCGACGTCGCGGAGCGGGACGCCTTGCAGCGCGCCTTGGACCGCCTGTCCTATCGGCAGCGAGCGGCTCTGGTGCTGCGCTTCTACGAGGACCTGTCGGAGCGCGAGACCGCCCGGGCACTCGGATGCGCGATCGGCACCGTCAAGTCCCTGGTCTCGCGAGGCCTGCACGCGCTGAGAGAGGAGATCGAACATGAAGAGCAAGCTTGAGGGCGAGCTTCGAGAGCACTTCGATAGGACGGCGTCTCGGTTCGAGATGGACCGATCGCTTCCCACGAACGTGACGCGGCGGGCCCAACGTCGAACCCGTCGCACGGCGTCCGCGGTCGTGGCCGTCCTCGTGATCGTCGCCGGGATCGCGGTGGTCGCGTCTCGACAGGCGTCGTCGCTCGCCGGGGCGCGCGGCGGGACGAACCCGGCCCCGGCGATGAATCTCGTCGACTACGTGGATCCGGGCGGTGCCACATCCGCCTCGGAGAGCGACGGCCCGGCCCTCCAGCAGTACGTCGACTGCATGCGCGAGCAGGGCTACGACCTCCCCGAGCCCACGTCCACGTCGGATG
>JBKOXF010000060.1:0-7429 GCA_046724795.1 Actinomycetota bacterium
TCAACGATCCCACTGGCATCGCTGTCGATACGTCTGGCAATGTGTTCGTCACTGATTTCACCAACAACCGCGTACAGAAGTTCGACTCTTCGGGCGCCTTCGTCTCGAAGTGGGGTACATCCGGAACGGGCGACGGGCAGTTCAACGGACCCGTCGCCGGCCCACATGTTCCGGGTGCGAGCCACCGACAAGGCCGGGAACACGGATCCGACGCCGGCGAAGCGGAGCTTCAAGGTGGTGCGGTAGCTCAGCCCTGCTCGATCTGCTGCTTCTGCGCCAGGGTGCCGCGCCGGAGCACGTAGCCTGGACCGCCACTGGCGGCCAGCGCCCGCGCTGCGATCATGCCGAGCGGCCCACCCCGGAACCGGTATTCGACCTCGTGTTCCAGACGACATCGGTCCTCATCCATCGGCGTGACCCACGTCGTGACCGTGGCCCGGATCATCGGTCCGGACAGCCGGATCTTGGACAACTCCGGGGGGTTGAACTCCAGGACCTCCGCGTCGACGTGGGCGCCGACGCCCCAGAAGGTGAGACGCGTGGTGTACTCGACGCCCACCTCGAGTCCCTCCGGCGGGACGCCGACCACCTTCGTGATGTGGCGGTCCCACATGGGCAGGTTTCGGGGATCCGACACCACGTCCCACGCCACCTTCTGCGGCGCGTCGACCTCTACGGATGCTTTCGCCAAGGTCATCTGATCCTCACGTGATTTCCACCGTACCGCTGTCCCATCCGCGCCACCAAACGAGCCTGCGCGCGCGGATGTCGAGCACCGCGGCATCCTCACCTTCGTACCCTGCGTGCCCGGCGATTCCCCTGGCGGAAACCGCCCCGGTGGTGAGCGACTCGACGAGGTGAACCGTCGCCTCGCCCTGGACCAGCAGCCCGGCCATGGCTCGGGCCCGCCACTGCGACGCGTGATCGATCGTGATCGAGGCGGGAACGGCCGGCCCCCCGCCGGCCAGCCCGAGGATCTCCTTCGGCAACACCGCGAAGAGCCCTCGGCGTTCCGTCGTCCAGCTGCAGGGAACGACCACCGGCACGCGTCCGGCGTGTACGGCGAGCGTGGCCTCGCCCCGGTCGCCGAGCAAAGTCCGGACGTCCACCGGTGCCTCAGAGAGCGGGTCGTCGTCGTGCGTCGGGGGGAAGGATGTGGCGTCGGAGATAGGCTTGCCGAAGCGCCCCCACGTCTGTCGCACCCCATGGCCATCGATCAGCGCCAAGCGATCGAGACTGATCTCCGCGAACACCCGGCCGGGCGGCGTCCAGGACAGAGGGACGCGATACGCGTCCACGGCATACCCGGCGAAGAAGCGAGCGTTCTTCGCGGTGAACACGGCGGCGGCCCGCGTGATGGAGGGAGCGTGGCGCAAGGACCTCGGCCAGGTCGCCGGGTTCATGAGGTCGTACGCGGTGACGCGGCCGGCGAACGACACCGCGCGGTCGCCGTCGCGGACCAGGCCACCCACGCGATCGTTGCGCCGCCACGCCCGCGCCTTCGCGGAGCTCCTCGACGTCGTCACCCACAGGCTCGACCCGTGCAGCACGAACACGACCGGCGTCACGTGTGGGCCAGCCCGATGCCCCGACGCCAGGTAGCACAGCACGCCCTTCTGCAGGACCTTGCGCGACGCGTCCGGCAGCGGCCGGATCACAAGCGCAGCCCGGCGTGGCGCGGGACCGGCGGACGGACCAGCATCAACCCCGTCCACACGCCGTGACAGATCAGCGCAGCGAGCACGCCGTGCGTCCACCACGCCAGCGCTCCCCACGCCGCACCGCCCACGATCGCGCCCATGATGAGCGCCGCCATCCCGCTCGCGGCGTTCACCACGATGTAGGAGATCCACGTGAGCAGGGCCCCGGCGAGGGTGCCGAAGATGTCCGAGGCCTGACTCTGGAACAGCCCGCGCCAGAACAACTCCTCGCCGGGAACGGCGAGTCCCAGCGACAGAATGAGCGCCAGCCCAGTGGAGACCGACCCCTGCTCCTGGTAGATCTCGCGCGCGGCGCGTCGGAAGTACGGCGAGCCCGACGACACCCAGAAGAATCCCCGTGTCGCCGCGTACAGCGCGATCCCCGCGACGAACCCGCCGGCGGCCGCAAGCGGGACCGCCACGTTCGGGCTTAGCTCCACCTCGCCGGTGATGAGCGCCGCCGCGCCGCACGCCGCGAGCGCCGGAACGCTCGCCGACCAAATGGAGAGATAGCCGACCGCCACCAGCCGCCACGCCCAGAGCTGCGCCAGCCCTCCCAGTGCCATCAGGAGGTAGATCACGGCAGGAACTTCACCTTCGCCGCCATCTCCGCCGCGAACGCCGTGATCACGGCGAGGTAGAAGAACCCGGTTGCGGCCTGCACGGCAGTGGCGCGTTCGCCCTTCAGCGTGGCCTTGATCATCCCGGCGATCAGCGCGGTCGCGCCGACCATGCCGAGCGCGATCCACGGCGCCAGGCCCGCGGCCGTGAGCAGCGCGCTGAACTCCTTCGACTTCGCCGGGCCGAACCCGCCCGAGATCACGGCGATGGCCTCGAGGATGACGGCCACGATCAGCGCTCCAGCGAAACGGTTGATCGGCTTTCGGGTGAGCTTGCGGTCCGTGAGGTACCAGTGGCCGAGGAGCAGACCGTCGATGACGGCGCCCATGAAGACCGTTCCCGCAAGAAGTTGGAGGAACGCGCGCCACCACGCCTCATCGCCCGTTCCGGCAAGCGCAGCGAGCAGCGCCACCACGACCGGCACGCAGGCGATCCCGAGGATCCGCGCCCCCAGTTGGAGCCGTCGGAAGAAGAGGAGCAGGAGCCACAGCGCGGTCGCGAACGTGAAGGCCATCGACAGCCAGAGCGCCCATTGGGCCGCGTGGTTGCCCGGGTCACGCGCTGCCGCCACGCCCGCCCACATCGCCACGGCAAGGGGCAGGATGATGAACCCGCACAGCTTGAAGAACCCGCGCCGGACCTCGTTCCACAGCGGCGTGAGGAACAGATAGGCGGTCGCGCCGCCGACCGTCTCGGCGAGGACGAGCGCGAGCACGCCTGCAGGACCCTTCATCGGCCGGTAAGACTACCGATTGCGATGCTGGAACCCGGGCTCGAGGCGACGATCGAGGAGACGGTCACCGAGGCGATGACCGCCGAAGCCCTCGGCTCGGGCGACGTGCCCGTGCTTGGGACGCCGGCCGTGCTGACGCTGGTGGAGAAGGCGGCCGTCGCCGCCATCGCAGGGGAGCTCGAGGACGGTCAGACGAGCGTCGGCTCCCGGGCCGATCTCTCGCACATCGCGCCAACGCCCGTGGGCGGGCACGTCAGGGCGACGGCCCGTCTCGTCGAGATCGTCACTCGGAAGCTCCTGTTCGAGTTCAGCGTCTCGGACGACCGCACCGAGGTCGCGAACGGTACGCACCGCCGCGTCATCGTCGACCGCACTCGCTTCCTCGGCTCGCTCGGCTAGTCGGGGGACCCTCGGCGGTAGTCCTTCATCCGCTTCGGGTAGCCGAGGACGCCGGCGTCGTAGATCGGCAACCCGCGCTTGTGGGCGAACTTCTGCAGCCACGTGTCGTCGGGCAGGTGGAATCGAAGCCATTCGCCGTCTGCAGCCACGAGTACGACTGAAAGCTCGTGAGACAGCGTCTGCGGCTCGACGAATGCCTCCACCCCCGTCCGCGTGGCCACGAAGTCCTTGATCGCGCCCTGCTCCTGCCGGGGCGTTCGCTGCTTCTTGGCCTTCTGCTTGCGCTCCCGGCGAGACCGGTTGCGCCAGGCGTCGTCGTCCCCCGCACGCATCGAGCTACCCCAGATACGAGCTGCGTTGCATGAGCTTCGCGTCGATCATCACGTTGATACACGCCGGCATGCCGCTGGCGAACGCTCGTTCCAGCGCGGGCCGGATCTCGCTCGGCTTCTCCACTCGCTCGCCATAGCCGCCCAGCCCTTCGACCATCTTCTCGTACGGCGTGTCGCCCAGGACCGACGCCGGCGCGTTCCCTTCGCCGTACATCGCCTCCTGCGCAACCTTGATCTGCCCCCACGCCTGATCGTTCCCGATGATCCCTACGAACGGCAGCTTGTGACGGATCGCGGTGTCGTACTCCATCGCGTTCAACCCGAACGAGCCGTCGCCATACACGATGCACACCTGCTTGTCTGGCTTGGCCAGCTTCGCGGCGATGGCGAAGGACGGCCCCACGCCGAGGCAGCCGAACGGGCCGGGGTCGAGCCAGTGACCCGGCTCGTACGCGTTGATGATCGACGCGCTTATCCCGACGATGTCGCCGCCGTCGCCGACGACGATCGCGTCGCGGTCCAGGAAGTCGCGGATCTCGCGAGCGAACCGCTGGGGGTGGATCGGCGTGGCGTCCGAATTCATGCCCTCCTCGGCGCCGGCCCTGATCGCGTTCTCCTGGTCGCGGATCTCCTCGGTCCACTGCGGTTCCTTGGCCCGGCCCACGCCGGCTTCGAGCAACTGCTCGATCACGCGGCCCGGGTCGCTGACGATCCCCACCTCCACCGGCCGGTTCCGGCCGATGTGCGTGCCGTCGACATCGACCTGGATCACCCTGACGCCCGGCGAGAAGCTCTTCGTGCCGAACCCCAGGCGGAAGTCCCAGTCGACTCCGAGGGCGAGCAGGACGTCGCACTTCCCCAGCGCCTGCTTCCGGGCCGCCGCGAAGAAGTAGGGATTGTCGGGCGGCAGGCAGCCCCGGCCCAGCGAGTTCAGGAACACCGGCGCCTTCACCGCCTCGGCCAGCTCGCGGAGCTGGTCGTGCGCGCCGGACCAGCGGATGCCGGCGCCGGCGAAGATCACGGGGTGCTCGGCCTCGTCCAGCAGCGCCGCGGCCCTGGCGACGTAGTCGGGATCGCCGGCCGGCCTCGCCTTCGTCCGGTACTCCTCCGGCACCTCCACGCCCGGCGGCCACGAGTTGAACTGCACGTCGAGCGGGATGTCCATGAACACGGGCCCGGGACGGCCGCTCGTCGCGTGCCGCAGCGCAGCCGTCGTGTAGTCGGCCAAGCGCCGCGTGTCGTAGCAGGTCTTGGCCCACTTCGTGATGGACCTCGCGATCGTCACCTGGTCCATCTCCTGCAGCGATCCCATCTCGAACTCGAAGATGGGGTTCTTGCCTGAGAACACGAGGATCGGCGAGTTGGCGTAGAACGCGTTGGCGATGCCGGTGACTCCGTCGGTGAACCCGGGCCCGGCCGTCACCGCGGCAACCCCGGGCTCCAACGTCACGCGGGCCCAGCCGTCGGCGCAGTGCACGGCGGCCTGCTCGTGCCGGAAGTCGATGACCTCGATCCCCAGATCGACACACCCGTCGTAGATCGGCGCGATGTGCCCGCCGGAGAGCGTGAACAGGTACCGGACGCCTTCGTTCTTCAGCGCCTGCGCGATCAGATGTCCGCCGTGCCTGGGCTTCTCCACCGCCACCGTCCTCGGGATGGTCGTCAGGGCAAGGTAAGCAGAGCGCCCAATGGGACTGCAACCGCGACCGCACCTGTCGGAGGCTCGTGAGCTCGGTCCTTCTCAGGCCCGGACCATCTGATCTATCCTCCGGCCAGCCGGGACGCTCTGGGTAGATCCGTAAAGGGGTGATCGCCGTGGCAGCTTCCTTCGCACTCGCGTCCGCGACCCTCGCACTCGCCGGATGGGCCAAATGGGTCGTCTTCGCGGTCCTCGCTCTGCTGGTCGTCGGATTTGGATTGTGGGCCGCGCGCTTGACGGCGTCGGAGCAGATGGAGTCGCTCCGGGGTGTGCGGTTGTTCGGGGATCTCACGTCTGGCCAACTGCGTTCGGTGGCCGGCCTGGCCCGCCGCGTCGAGTTCCCGCCGGGGCAGGCGGTGACTCGGGAGGGCGAGCAAGGGCAGAGCCTCTACGTGATCGACGAAGGCACGGCCGTCGTGTCCGCGGGCGGCGAGCGGAAGGCGGAGATCACCGCTCCCGCGTACGTCGGCGAGGTCGCCGTGATCGACGGCGGACCTCGGACCGCGACGATCACCGCGGCGACCCTGGTTCGGACCGTCGAGGTCAGTCCGAGGTCGCTCTCCCACCTCCTCGACGCGGACCCCGGGTTCCGTCGGGCCATCTACCTCAGACTGCGGGGGATCGTCCGGTCGGCGGGCGGACCTTCGGCCGAGGAGCCGCCCACCGTCGACCGTTCGGACCTGGTGGACCTCTGCGCGCAGCTCAGACGGCTCCAGACACCCGACTGGGTCCAACAGGAGCCTGGGCCGAGACGCCGGGGCATGTTGGCCAGGAGGCAGTGAACCCGGGCAGGGCTGGTTCTTCTATCCGTGCGCGATAAGGTGTCCGCCGTGCTCGGGTTCCTCCACAACCGCAACCGCGCCCCGAAGGACGAAGGGGTCGTCGTCCGAGCGCGATCGGCGCCGCGTTCCAGCCGGCCAGACTGGCGGTCCTACGACGTCGTGGCACCCGATTGGGAGCGCGTCGGGAATCCGCAGACCGAGCCCGCTGCCCGCGATCTCATCGAGCTGGCGAGCCTTCGGGAGGGCGGGCGGCTCCTGGACGTCGGCGCGGGAACCGGGCTTCTCGTGGAGCTGGCGGGTGCGGCGCTCGGGACGGGCGGCCTCGCCGTCGGGGTCGACGCTTCGATCGAGATGGTGGTTCAGGGCCACGAGGTCCGGCCGGCGGCTCGGTTGGCGGCAGCCAACGCCATCGACCTGCCCTTCCGAGAGAGCACCTTCGACGTCGTCACCGCGAACTTCGTGATCTTCCATTTCCCGCAGTACGACACCGCGCTCTTCGACATGATCCGGGTCCTGAAGACGGGCGGGCGACTCGCCGTCAGCACGTGGGGACCCGGCGACGACGAGTTCACGAAGGCGTGGAACGAGTTGGCGTTCGAAGCGGTGGGCGAGGAGATCCTGCAGAGCGCGTACGCCGAGGTCATGCCGCATCGCGGGAAGTTCTCGGACAAGCGCGCGCTGGAGCAGACCTTGCGTGACATGGGTCTACACCCGGTCCGGGTCGAGGCGCGCCAGTACAAACTGGGCCTGTCGCGCCAGGACTACCTGGAGGGTCGGGCGGGCTCGGTGTCCGGGCGGTTCATCCGGGACATGCTGGGCGAGGACGGATGGAGGAGCTTCTACGAACGAGCCCGCGACGTGTTCGCGGAGCGGTTCCCGGAACGGCTCACCGATTTCCGGGACGTGCTGCTCGCACTCGGAACCAAGGCCACCGACGGGCTGCAGCAGGAGGACTCCCAGGGCCTGGCCCACCGGACGTGAAACGGCCGGGGCGCGATCCGCCCCGGCCCTCGCAGAGTCGGAACAGCTCGAGCTCAGCCGCTCCAGAACTCGTCGCTCGCGTAGATGTCGTCCGGATGCAGCCACGACTCGGTGACCTTGCCGTTCTTGACGTGGAAGACCTGTACGCCATTCGAGTCGAACTGCTTCCCGCTGCGTTCGGC
>JBKOXF010000025.1:0-4175 GCA_046724795.1 Actinomycetota bacterium
CGCCCCAGTTCGCGCCGGGGTAGAGGTCGGAGATCGACGGGCACGTGGGGTTCTCACGGTCGCACCGGACCTTCAACCGGACGTGGTGATTCCGTGCAGTCGAGTACACGTGCGTGATCACCTCGAAGCCCTGATCTCCGAGGTCCACGCCCGCGGTGAAGTCGAAGTAGTCGCACGCGATGTCGGGCTCGTCCCGGACGAACTCGGCGATCTCCCGGTACCGGCCGGGCGTCACCGAGACGACGGCGTGACCGAACTGGTCGGCGACGTCGAGCACGTCGTCACCGAACTGTGCGCGGAGCCGGTCGCCGATCTCGGCGGGCGAGAGCGAGGAGCGGGTTCCGGCCTCCACCTCAGCTCGGCGTGGCGGGCGCGGTGTCGGAGGCCCGCTCGGTCGGAGTGGTCGGGACGGTCAGGCCGCGGGTCCACTTCTCCTGGATGTCCTCCGCGCCGATCTTCTCCTGCAGCTTGATGATCCCGTGCAGCAGCGCCTCGGGACGTGGGGGGCATCCGGGAACGTAGACGTCGGTGGGCACGAATTGGTCGACGCCCTTCGTCACGGAGTACGAGTCCCAGTACGGCCCCCCGCAGTTCGAGCAGGAGCCGTAGGAGATCACGTACTTGGGGTCGGGCATCTGGTCGTACACGCGCTTCAGCGCCGGCGCCATCTTGTCAGTGACCGTGCCGGCCACGACGAGCAGGTCGGCCTGGCGCGGACCGTGCGCGAACGGGATGACGCCGTACCGGATGAAATCGTGCTTCGAGGTCGAGGCGGCGATGAACTCGATGGCGCAACAGGCGAGGCCGAAGTTCATCACCCACAGCGAATACCGCCGACCCCAGTTCAGGATGAACTTGACCGGCTGCGGCATGGGGACCGATTCCATCAAGCCCATCTACGTCCGCGTCCTCTCTCGGAGCGGAACCCGCGTCAGACCGGGCGGTGTGGCGATGCGGGCGCGGCGCGAGGTCTCGATTCCCTCCCAGTGCAGTACGCCCTTGCGGTACGCGTACAACAGGCCGACCGCGAGGACACCGATGAAGATGGCCATCTCCACCACAGCGGTGTAGCCGAGGCGTTCGAACACCACGGCCCACGGGAACAGGAACACGGATTCGACGTCGAAGATCACGAAGAGGAAGGCGTAGAGGAAGTACCGGACCTGGGTCTGGGACCAGCCCTCCCCAACGGGGTCGATACCGCACTCGTAGGTGGTCAGCTTGGCGGCGATGGGCCGACGGGGGGCGACGACCCGCGCCGCGACTAGTGCCACGGCAACCAACAGCACTCCGCCGATGGCGACGGCGAGCACGACGCCGTAGGACTCGAAATAGGTTTCGATGGCCCGGGCAAGCATCCGAACGCGGATTCTAGTGGCCCGAGCCTTGGACTGTGGTCATCTGAAGCCTCCTCAGGTCTCTGCGCCGCAGCGGGTGGCGATGAACTCGGCTAGGTGGACGAGCGCCGTCCGAGGGGCGCCGTCGGGGAGCTCCTCGGCCAACGCGACCGCCCGGCGGACCTCCCGGGTCACCGCGGCCCTGGCCCGGACGAGGCTCCCGTCCTCCCCCACGATCTCGAGGGCCCGGGTCAGGGCGTCGTCGTCGGGCGGGCCGTCGGACAACAGCGCGCGGAGCTCCTGGCTCTCCTCCAGCGCCTGGATCACCGGCAGCGTGTACACGCCCTCCTTGATGTCGATGCCCGGCTGCTTGCCAAGGGTACTCTCGGTGGAGATGACATCCATGATGTCGTCGGACAGCTGGAATCCGAGCCCCAGCGCCGAGCCGAAGCGTTCCAGCACGCCCACGCGCTCCTCTGACGCGCCCGACAGCATCCCCCCGAGCCGGCAGGACGTCGCGATCAGCGCGGCCGTCTTGTGGTCGATGGCCTCCATGTAGGACTCCTCGGTCTGGTCGAGGCGTCCGGCCATCCCGACCTCCCGGATCTGGCCGTCGCAGACCGTGGCGATGGTCCGGGCCAGGAGCTTCGAGACGTCGGTGCCGAGCTCCGCCGAGATCTCGGAGGCCCGCGCGAACAGGTAGTCGCCCGTGAGGATGGCGACGGTGTTGTCCCACCGGGAGTTGGCGCTGGCCCGGCCCCGCCGGAACTCTGCCTCGTCGATGACGTCGTCGTGATAGAGCGTGGCGAGGTGGGTCAGCTCAATGGCTACGGCGCCGGGCACGAGCCGGGGATCCGTGGGGTCGCCGAAGTACCCGGCCAGGAGCACGAGCATCGGACGGAACCGCTTCCCGCCGGCCTCGATGAGATGCGACGCTGCCTCGGTCAGGAAGTCGAAGTCGGCCCGGACGGCCTTCTGCAGCGCCCCCTCCACCTGGTCCAGGCGCCCCCTGAGCTCCGCTTCGAGCGCGGCGTCCGACGCCTCCAGCCCGGGGATCCCTGCCCTTGTCATGGTCGCGAGCCTAACGCGCCGCTTACCACCGGAGCACCGCCGCGGAGTGCAGGAAGCCGTACACGAGCCCCGGGAACACGCCGAGGAGCACCGTGACGAAGGCGGGAGCCGCGACGGCCGCCGTGGGGAGCGGGGCCCGGTCCGGTACCGCCTCGTCCTGAGGGTCCTGCATGTACATCAGCACGATCACGCGGAGGTAGAAGAACGCGGCGATCACGCTGGCCAGCACCCCGATCAGCACGAGGGGCCAGTGCCCGGCCTGGATCGCGGCTGTGAACACGCCAGCCTTGGCGATGAATCCAGCCGTGGGCGGGATGCCTGCCAGCGAGAGCAGGAAGATCGTGAGCAGGGCGGCCAGGAGAGGGCGGCTGCGGGCGAGCCCCGCGTAGCTCGCCAGCGAGGTCCGCTCCTCCCCTCGTGAGCTCACGAGCATCACCACGCCGAAGGCGCCGAGGATCATCGTCGCGTACGCCAGCAGGTAGAACAGGCTGGCCGTGATGCCCTGCTGCGTCGCGGCCGTGACCCCGACCAGGATGAACCCGGCGTGCGCAACGCTCGAGTACGCCAGCATCCGCTTCACGTCGGTCTGAGCGATGGCCAGAACGGATCCCACCACCATCGAGATCGCGGCCAGGACCCAGATGAACGGCGTCCAGTCCCACGCGAGCGGGTTGAACGACGTGTCGAACACCCGGATGAGGGCGGCGAACGCGGCCACCTTCGTGGCCGCAGACATAAATGCGGTGACCGCGGTCGGCGCCCCCTGGTACGCGTCGGGCGTCCACATGTGGAACGGGACCGCGCTCACCTTGAACGCGAACCCCACCGCGAGCAGCCCCATCGCCGCGAACGCAAGCGGGAGCGGCCCGACGTGCCCCTGGAACGAGTGCGCGATCTCGGCCAGGTTCGTCGTGTGGGCGGCGCCGTAGGCGAGCGCGATCCCGTACAGGAAGAACGCGCTCGAGAACGCGCCGAGCAGGAAGTACTTCATCGCGCCCTCGGTCGAGGCCAGGCGGAACGAGAATCCCGTGAGCACGTAGAGCGAGAGCGAGAGGATCTCGAGGGCCAGGAACACCACGATGAGGTCCGCCGCCGCGGTGATGAGGGTCATGCCGGAAAGAGCCAACAGCAGCAGCGCATAGAACTCGCCCCGCCCCTCGCCGGTCCGGGCGAAGTAATGATGGGCGTAGACCACGGCGATCGCGCCGACAGCCAGCAGGATGAGCCGCGCGACCACTGAGAACTTGTCCGCGGCGACCATATTGCCGAGCACCGTGGGCGGCCCGTGGCGGTCCCACAGGGCCACGCTGGCGGCCGCGGCGCCGGCGATCCCGGCCAGCGATCCGAGGACGAGGACGCGCTGATCGAGGTCGCGAACCAACGCGACAGCCAGGAGCAGCACGCAGGCGACGCCGACCAGGACGAGCTCCGGCGCGACCGGCCCGAAATCGAGCGGCGGATGCGGCATCAGGGCTGACCCGTTCCGGCGCTCGAAGGCGTGATCGCGGTGGCGGCATGCGTCGCCCTCGCCGTGCTCGGGTTGATCCGGTCCAGGAACGGCTTCGGGTACACGCCGATGAACACCATCAGCGCGATGAGCGGCACCAGCAGCGCCAGCTCGTACCTGCGGAGGTCCGGGCGGATCCGGGTGGGCGGGGTGAGGTCGCCCTCACCGTTCCCGTCGATCGCGCCGCCGGCGATCGGCGCTCGAAGCGGCCCCTGCATCATGCGCTGGTACGCCCACAGCAGGTAGATGGCGGAGAGGAC
>JBKOXF010000116.1:0-19985 GCA_046724795.1 Actinomycetota bacterium
GGGTGGGCGGGGCGGCGGCCCGCCGCGCCGACGCCGACGAGGCCCGTGCCGCCACCGGCTTCGCCATCGGCGGCACGCCCCCCTTCGGCTTCCCCGGCCCGGTTCGTGTCCTGATGGACCGGGATCTGATCGGGTTCGACGAGGTCTGGGCCGCGGCCGGCACCCCGGACGCGGTGTTCCGGATCGCCCCGGACGCCCTACGGGAGGCGGCCGGCGCCGAGGTCATGGATCTGCGGGAGTAGGGACGGAACCGCGGGTATACTCGGTCCATGGAACTGACCCAAGCCGCCGCCGGGAAGGTCAGGGAGCTCGTCCTGCAGGAGGGCCGCGACGACATCGCGCTGCGCGTGGCCGTCCAGCCCGGCGGGTGCTCGGGCCTCCGCTACGCGATGTACCTCGACGACCAGTTCGGGGACACCGACACCACCGAGGAGCAGCACGGGGTCCGCTTGGTCATCGACCGGATGAGCATCCCGTACCTGTCGCAGGCCACGATCGACTTCGTCGACACGCTCGAGGCGTCCGGGTTCACGATCGACAACCCCGTGGCCCAGGGCACCTGCGCCTGCGGACACTCCTTCCACTAACGCCACTCCACCCTCCCGGTCCCACACCTTCGGGTGTCATCCGCCATGATTCGCGCGGGGTCACTCGTCACCAGGAAGTGGGGTCATGCCCAAGCGCCCTTCAGCCGCGACCGTCCTCGCCGCGGCGGCTCTGTTCTTCTCGCTCTCGGGACCGGCGATGGCCGCGCTCATCATCACCCAGAACGGTCAGGTCGCCGCGCATACGATCGCCGGCGCCGCGGCACCGTCGGCGGCGCACAAGAACATCATCCCGAAGTCGATCGGCACGTCCGACCTCCATGACGGCGTGGTCACGGCGCGGAAGCTCAACCTGCCGCGCATCGATTTCTCGGGTCGCAACACGGACCCGGACGCCAAGCAGCATCACGTCATCCTGTCGCTCGATCGCCTAAAGCTGGGGGTGAGTTGCACGGACTCGACGGAGATGTACGTGTTTGCGTCCTCGAGGGCCTCGAATAGCAGCTTGCGGGGGCTGATCTTCAAGGGGCCGCCCAACGCGAGTGTGACGTTCAGCTGGGTCAAGAAGCTGCCGCTCACGTCCACGCCGACACGGATCGCCCGTCTGCTCTCGACCTCCTCCGTGATGGAAGGGATCCTCACGTACCGGGACGCCAGGCGAGTGATCGCGATCAGGCTCGACGGGGTCGTCACCGCGCAACGTTGCCGGCTAGACAGAACGGTGGTTCCGGCCCCGAACTGAGCCTCGCGACGGCCGAGGCGGTTGCGGTTAGGGGAGACAGGGAGATGGCGAACCTGAGGCTGAGGCGAGTTGTCCGCCCGGACGCACGGCCCGAACGCGATTCATGGACCGATAAGATCTCCCCCAGTGTCGCTTCGACGGAGGAATGGATTCATGGTGGGTTCGGTGAATGACGCGCTCTGGCAACAGCACGGTGGCGCGATTGCCATGCTCGACAACGCGTTGGCGGCTTGCCCCGACGAGCTGTGGACTGAACCGTTGTGGGAGGTGTCGCCCGCGTCCGAATGGCCGACCGACGCCAGCGCATTGTGGAGCGTTGCCGCACACACGGTGCGCTGGCTGGAGCGCAACCTCGCCGCCGCGTCGGAAGACGAGTTCTCTTCATTGGAATGTGCCGAAGCACTCACGTCCAAGGACGGAGCCCCAATCGGCAAGTCCGCGATCCGCGCATGTCTCGCGACAGTGCGCGAGCACTGCCACGACACACTGATGACCCTTCGCGACGAGGAACTGTACCGTCCCGTGACGTATGACTGGATCAGCCCTGCGCCGATCAGCTACCTGGAGCTGCAGATCTACGGTCTGCGTCATCTCCAGGAACACACAACCCAGCTCAGCCTCTTCCTGGGACAAAAAGGCATCCCCGACGAGGCTCTCGATTGGGTCCCGCGCGCAGGTTCGTAAGGCACCGCACGACGTCCCCGTTTCCGACCGGATGGTGGCTTGGACTTCTGCTCGCGGACCGAGGCCGGCTGCCGTGTGGCGTCCGGTGGGTGCAGGACCCGTGTCCTCCGTCCGCCCGCCTTGACCTCCTGTGCCGATGTCAAGGCCGTCGTGGTCTCCTCACGCTCTCCCTCCGCCGAAGCGGTTGCGGGTGGTTGTGAGCGACTGCTAGCCTCGTTCCGCATCGGGAGGGTCCGGCACGGGCCGGACCGGCAACCTGGGCGGACACCCAAGGTGCCAACCGGCCCGCCGGCGGGGATGCGGTCTCCTCGAGAGGCAACCACGTGTCCGAGGTCGCTGCGAACTCCTGAGAAGGGATGGCTGTGCTCGTCAGGGCGTACCAACACGGCATCTATCCGCGATCCGAAGGGGTCGTGGCGGCGACGCGCGGTCTTGAGCGCGGGCGCGTCTCGCAGGACGAGGTCGACGCGGCGTTCGACCAGGATCGCGCGGACTTCGTGGCGGCGCAGCGCGAGGCGGGCCTCGATGTCTTCTCGGATGGACTGCTCCGCTGGCAGGACATCTTCCGGCCGCTCGTGGAGTCCGCGAACGGCCTCGAAGCGCGCACCCTGGTGCGGTGGTTCGACAACAATTCCTTTTTCCGGGCTCCCGAGCCGTCCGGCGACCTGTCGCTCGCTGCCGAGGGCCCGGCCATCTACGGACGGAGCGAGGACGTCCCGTCGCCCCGAGTGGCGACGCTGCCCTCGCCGTTCATGTTCTCGCGGGCGGCGCAGACGACCGGCGACCGTGACGCGCTGATGATGGAGCTGTCGCGCGAGATCCTGGCTCCGATGGCGGCCGCGCTTGCCGCGCAGGGCTACGAGGTGATCCACCTCCAGGAGCCCTGGCTCACGTATTTCGGGATCGAGGCCGACAGCTGGGACGACTTCGAGAAGGCCCTGACGGACCTGCGCAGCGCGCTTCCGGAAGGCACCACGCTGGTGCTCCACACGTACTTCGGCGACCCCGCCGCGCATATCGACCGGCTTCGGCACCTCCCCGTCGACGCCGTGGGGGTCGACCTCGTGGAGACGGACGCCTCGGAGCTCGGGTCGGGCTGGGAGTGCGCCATCCTCGCGGGCTGCCTGGACGGCCGGAGCTCGCTGGTGGAGCCGGCCGATCCGGTGGTCGCGATGGTGCGGGATCTGGTGGAGCGAACCGGCGCGCCGTCCCTCCTCGTGTCTTCGAGCTGCGACCTCGAGCTTCTGCCGCGAGATCTCGCCCGTTCGAAGGTTCTTCGCCTCGGCGAGATCGCGGCTCGACTGAACGAGGAGCTGGGGTCGTGAAGACCATGCAGTCGGCCGACGAGCTGGTCCGGACGCCGCTCCTGACGCACGAGGTCGGGTCGCTCGACAAGCCCTCGTGGCGGGTGAAGGGGTTCGCTGGCAAGCCGCTCACCGACGAGGACGTCGAGCAGGCCCGCGCGTGGGGGGAGCGGGTCGGCGTGGAGGGCTACGAGGACCTGCTCGACCTCCTGCGCCGGGCGCCGCTCGAGGACAAGGCGGATCGGGAGCTCGTTCGCACGTGGTCCAGCCGGTACGGGCTCCGGTTGCAGGAGGCCGCCGGGCTCGACGTCGTGTACGACGGTGAGCAGCAACGCTCCGAGATGTACGCGTGGGCCGTCGCGCACGCGAAGGGATTCGAATGGCGGGGGAGCGTGCGCGCGTTCGACAACAAGTACTACTCGAAGGCTGCCGCGGTGGCACCCGTCTCGCTGGCCGAGCCGTATCACAACGCGGAGTTCGAGTTCCTCCAGGAGCATGCCGGGGCGGAGCTGAAGGTGCCGGTGACGGGCGCGTACACGATCGCGGATTGGTCCTTCGACGAGCACTACTTCGAGGGACACGACGTGATGACCGACCACGGCGCGTGGCGGGCGCGGCGACGCGACGGCCGACGGCGATTCGTGATCGACGTCGCGAGGAACCTCATCCGACCCAACGTCGAGGAGCTCATCGCGCTGGGCGCACGGTGGATCCAGATCGACGAGCCGGCCGGTTCCACTGAGCCCGATGAGCTCGAGCTGTTCGCGGACAGCTTCAACGAGTCGGTCGACGGGCTCGACGCCGTGTTCTCCACCCATCTGTGCTTCTCCGACTACGACCTGTTCTTCCCGGGGATCGAATCGATGACCCAGTGCAAGCAGTTCTGCGTGGGCTTCGCCAACTACGACTCGCGCGAGCTCGGGACGAAAGCCGAGGATCGGCCGGGCTACCGCGTGATCTCGAAGTTCCGCGACCTGCCGTACGAGCCCGCGCTCGGTCTCGGTGTGCTCGACATCCATACCGACTTCATCGAGTCGCCGGAGCTGGTCCGCGACCGGATCCTGCACGCCATCGACGTGTTCGGCGATCCCGCGCGTGTGCACGTGACACCGGACTGCGGCCTTCGGACGCGGTCCTGGGATGTGGCGTACGCGAAGCTCGAGGCCATGGTCCAGGGGACGGAGCTCGCGAAGACCCATCTGGGACTGTGAGCGGCTGCCGGCTCATCCGGGCTGCCGACCGCGTTCCGGAGACCAGCACGCCCGGCATGTTCCGCGAGGAGGCCATCGCCGCGGAGGGGCTGTGGGCGGGCTTCGTGCGCAGTCCCGCCGGGACCATCGCCGGCTGGCACCATCACGGCGAGCACGAGACGGCGATCTACGTGATCGCCGGGCGGTTCCTGATCGAATTCGGCTCGGGTGGAAGAGAGTCCTTCGAGGCCGGGCCGGGGGACTTCATCCATGTCTCGCCCGGTGCGATCCACCGCGAGCAGAACCCCAGCGACGAGGAGCTTCAGGCCATCGTGGTCCGCGCCGGCCGGGGCGAGGTGGTCGTGAACGTGGACGGTCCGGAGGGGTAGCGCGTTCAGTGCTCGGGCCCGCCGCCCAGTCCGCGGTAACCGATCTTGAAGACCATCTGTCCGCCGATGTCGGACGCCGCCATCATCACGGCGATGCCGATCACGTCGAGCACGATCCACCCGATGCTGGAGTGGGCGGCGTGGCGATCCGACCACCGCACCCCCAGGTTCACCGCGAACACCGCCGCGGCGATGAACTGGAGGAGCATGTGGCGGGTGGCGAGCCTCCGCACCCGTAGCTTTCGCGGCATCGAGGCGCGCTCGGCGATCCCCGTGGTCGCGGCGACAGCGAACCCGGCCAGCGCGGCCACGATCAGGTACGTCGCGGTGGCCGGCGCCCAGGGGAAATGGCCGACCCTGGACAGGATGTCGAACGCCAGGGCCCCGTTGTAGAACGCGATGGGGAAGTGCACGAACATCGGGTGCGTAGGCATGTCGAGCGGAAAGCCCTGAAGGATCTGCCGAAAGGTCCACGGTCTCGTGTCCCCGCTCGGCGAGCGATACCTGAGCTTGATCGCCATGGGATCCCCCTCCGCCCGGCACACCCTACCGGGCGGAGGAGTCTCAGACGAAGCGCGTGACGTAGCCGCGGCGCCTCAGCGTCACCAGCATGTGTCGGGCGAACGCGAACCCCGCCCCGATCCACACCACGTCCAGCGCGAATGCGATCCCGAGCTGCGACCAAGGCGGCGGAGCACCGGCCAGCACCGAGCGCATCGCGGCGAAGATGTGCGAGGTTGGCAACGCCGCGGCGATGGTCTGCGCCCACGCCGGGAGCACCGTGACCGGGTAGTACACGGCGGAGAACGGCAGCACCATGAAGGCGAGACCCCATGCCATGATCTCCGCCTCTTCGCCGAACCGGAGCAACAGCCCGAGCACGAACATCGCCAGCGCGACGCCGAACACGATCAACGCGAGCATGAACACGACGAGCGGCAGCCCCAGCGTGAACACCCCGAACGCGAACAGCGCCCAGGCCGCGATCGCCATCAACGCCCACCCGACGCTCACCGTGGTGAGCCCCCACAGCATGGCCCCGGAGAGGTATTCGGTCGCGGTGAGCGGCGACGCCAGCACGAGGATGACGTTCCGTGACCACGCTTCCTCGATGAACGGCAGGGCCACCTGGTTCTTCGTTCGGAACACGATGTCCCACAGCAGCAGGCCACCCAGCAGGAACGAGATCGGCGCCGCGAGACGGACGTGCTGATCGCGCAGGTACACCGTCACCAGTCCCCACAGGAGGAGATCGACGAACGGCCACATCGTCGTGTCGAGGATCCGGGGGAACGAGCGAACCGCGACGTACATGTGCCGCCGGTACACAGCTCCGATCCGACGCGGGCTCATCACGTCCCCCCTCCCGACGCGACCTTCACGAAGGTGTCCTCGAGCGACGCGCCCCCGAACCGGGACGCGATCTCTTCGGGTGTTCCGTCGGCAACGATCCGTCCGCGCGAGAGGAACACGACGCGACGGCACAGCCGCTCCACGTCGTGCATGTTGTGGGACGTCACGAGCAGTGTGAGCCCCTCCTCGGCCTGGACCCGGCGGAGCGTTTCGCGAACCCGCTGCGCCACGTCGGGATCGAGCGAAGCGGTGGGCTCGTCCAGGATCAGCAGGCGCGGCCGGTTGACCACCGCTCGCGCCAGCCCCACTAGCGTCTTCTGCCCGCTCGAGAGCTGGGCCCGGGTTCGCTTCAGGAACCGCTCGACGCCGAACAGCTCCGCGACCTCGGGAACCCTGGACCGGGGGACGCCGTGGATCCGCGCGGCGATCTCGAGCACCTGCTTCACCGACATCCGGTAGGGCATGTCGAGGTAGCTCGCGGCGAAGCCGATCTGCTCGAGCGCCTGGACGCGCTCGCCGGGCAGCCGGTGGCCGAGCAGGCGGATCTCGCCACCGTCCGGCTCGGTGACGCCGAGCAGCATCATCAGCGTGGTGGTCTTGCCAGCGCCGTTCGCACCGAGCATCGCGACGAGCTCGCCCTCCTCGACGAGCAGGTCGATGCCGTCGACGGCGGTGGTGTCTTTGAACGATTTCGTGAGGCCGGCGGCCTCGATGGCGTACACGTCTGACCTCCTTCTCGAGCGTGGGTTCGTCCGAGATACCCCTGCGCAGACGAGGAGGGGCTCGGGGAGAGCCCGGTCTGCGCGAAGAAGGTCAGAGTCTCATGACCGGAGGATCGTACCAGCTGCTCGTCCTGCTGAGAAGGCTCAGCGTCCAGGGCAGCGTGCCAGGGCGTCGGCGAAGAACAGGATGTAGTCCGGATAGTGCCCGTTCCAGTGCGTGTCGCCGTGCCCGCCCGGCCACACGTGGAACGTGACGGGGCTCCTCCCAGCCTCGAGCTCGTTCGCGAACTGCGTGTCGGCCTTTCGGAAGAAGTCGGTGGTTCCGGTGTCGATCCACACCGGGACGCCCCGGTAGATGTTCGGATCCCGGCGCGCCGCCGCGAGCAGGTCGTGGCGGGCGAAGTCCTCCGCGCTGTCGAACGACCCCTCGGCCGTGTAGCCCGGATAGAAGATGGCGGCGGAGTTCGCGCCCACGGCGCACCACCGGCCGGGCCACAGCCTGGCGATGTCGAGCGCGCCGAACCCGCCCATCGAGATTCCCGTGATCGCGATGCGATGCGGGTCCGCGTGGGTCACGCGCAGGCCGTCGGGGATGGCCTCCCGCATCACGTACGTGCCCCATCGACCGTCGGCCCGGTCGTGGTAGTAGCTGGCGTCATCGCCATCCAGCGCGATGACATCCGGCGCCTTCGGACCCAGAGCCTGGAGTGCCGCGAACAGCTGGTTGCCGATGACGGAGTGCGCCGACCCCCCACGGCCGTGGAGCATCACCAGGAGCGGGCGGCCTTCTCCACCCGATGCCGGCACCACGGCCTGCTCGGAACGCGATTCGTGCAGGATGCGCTGGCCCGACGAGAAGGAGATCGTCCGCATCCCGTAGTAACCGGGGTGTGGGACGTCCTTCACCCACCACCACGTGAAGGCCGCCACTCCCGCCAGGACCAGGACGAGCGTGACGGCGAGCAGAACCCGGCGACGCCGAGTACGGCCCCGCCGGAATCTCGGACCCGGCACCTACCCTCTGAAGTCGGGGCCGAGGGGGATGAGCCCGTCGATCTCGGCGAGGGTATCGGCGTCGAGCTCGACGTCGCCGCCTTCGGCGTTCTGCCGTACGTGCCGGGGGTTCCGGGATCCGGCGATCGCGCTCGTTACCCCGGGCTGGTGGAAGACCCATGCGAGCGCGAGCTGCCCGACCGTGCAGCCGAGCCGCTCCGCGATGGGGCGGAGGCCGTCGACCACCGCCAGGGACCGCTCGATCTTGCCGGGACGGAACAGCCGGTCGTAATAGCTCCCGGTCTCGTTCCCACTGCGCCAGTCCTCGGGGTGGAACTTCGTGGTGGTGTCGATCGCGCCGGTCAACAGCCCGAACGCGAGCGGCCCGTACGGGACGACGCCGATGCCCTGGTCGCCGCACCACGTGATGACGTCCCTGAGCTCCAGGTACAGCAGCGAGAACTGGGGCTGGAGCGAATCGACGTGGCGGATCGACATGCAGGCCTCGATGAACGGCACCGGGAAGTTCGACACGCCGATGTATCGAACCAGGCCGTCGTCGACCAGGCTGGCCATGGCGTTCCACGAGTCCTCCAGCGGCACCCCGCTTCCGTCCGGCCAATGCAGCTGGTACAGGTCGATCCGATCCGTCTGCAGACGTTCCAGCGACGCCTCGCAGGCTCGCCGGATCTGGTCGGGAGCGAATCCGGTGCCCTCGGGCTTCGGGCCCACCTTCGTGGCCACGAACACATCGTCGCGGCGGCCCTGGAGGGCTTTCCCGACGAGTTGCTCCGAGACACCGTCGCCGTACACCTCGGCCGTGTCGATCCAGTCGATCCCGGCGTCGAGCGCCGTGTGGATGGCCTCGATGACGTCGGCTTCGGAGCTGTTCGGGCCGTAGCTGTCTCCGCCCGCCTCCCAGGCCCCGAACCCGACCACCGAGATCTCCGGCCCCTGCTTGCCCAGCTTGTGCTTCTGCATCCAACCCTCCCTCGGTCATACCGGGGTTGCGCGCCCCGGGAACCCCCGGCCGAGAGGTGACGCTATCTCCACAGGGCCGGTCGGCGCGAAACGTACGGTCTGACTGCGGGAGGCTGTACCATCGATGGGGAATCCACCAGCGCCTCGATCAAGCGCGCAAGGAGCCATGGCAAAAACGGTCCAAGAAAAGGAGCGGGTCGTCGTCCGGTTCGCCGGAGACTCGGGCGACGGGATGCAACTCACCGGCGATCGCTTCACCAGCGCAACCGCCGTGCTCGGCAACGACCTGGCCACCCTGCCCGACTTCCCGGCGGAGATCCGGGCGCCGGCCGGCACGTTACACGGCGTGAGCGCGTTCCAGATCCACTTCGCCAGCCGGGACATCATGACCCCCGGCGACCACCCGAACGTCCTCGTGGCCATGAACCCCGCCGCCCTCAAGGCCAACCTGAAGGCGCTGGAGAAGGGCGGGACCATCATCGTCAACGAGGATTCGTTCATCATGCGCAACCTCGAGAAGGCCGGGTACGAGGCCAGCCCGCTGGACGACGGCTCGCTCGACGGCTACCAGCTCTATCGCGTGCCGATGACGACGATCACGCTGCGCGCGACGGAGGGCCAACCCATCTCGAAGAAGGACGCGGAGCGGTCCAAGAACTTCTTCGCGCTCGGGCTCGTGTCGTGGATGTACGGACGGCCCACCGACGTCACGATCCGGTGGATCGAGAAGAAGTTCTCCTCGAAGCCGGACATCCGCGAGGCGAACCTCGCGGCATTCAAGGCCGGCTACAACTTCGGCGAGACGACGGAGCTGTTCGCGAACAGCTACCAGGTGAAGCCGGCGCCGGCCCAGCCGGGCACGTACCGCAACGTCAGCGGAGCGCAGGCCCTGGCGTGGGGATTGATCGCGGCGTCGGTGAAGTCCGATCTTCCGCTGTTCTACGCGAGCTACCCGATCACGCCTGCATCCGAGCTCCTGCACGAGCTGTCCAGGCACAAGAACTTCGGTGTCCGGACCCTCCAGGCGGAGGACGAGATCGCGGCGGCCGGCGCCGCGCTCGGCGCTGCCTTCGGCGGTTCCCTCGGCGTCACCGGCACGAGCGGTCCCGGCCTCGACCTGAAGTCGGAGACGATCGGCCTCGCCGTCACGCTCGAGCTTCCGATGATCATCGTCGACGTCCAGCGCGCCGGCCCGTCCACCGGGATGCCGACGAAGACCGAACAGTCGGATCTCCTCGCCGCGATGTTCGGGCGTCACGGCGAGTCCCCGCTCCCGATCGTCGCGTCGTCCACGCCCGGGGACTGCTTCGATGCCGCGATCGAGGCGGTGGGGATCGCCGTGAAGTTCCGGACGCCCGTGATCCTGCTCTCCGACACGTTCCTGGGGAACTCCAGCGAGCCGTGGAAGCTGCCCGACGTCGATGCGCTGCCGGAGATCGACCCGAACTTCCTGACCGAGCCGAACACGCCCGACGGATTCATGCCGTACCTACGCGACGAGAACCTGGCGCGGCCGTGGGCGCTGCCGGGGACCGAGGGCCTGGAGCACCGCATCGGCGGCCTGGAGAAGGAGGATGGAAGCGGCAACATCAGCTACGACCCCGACAATCACGAATTGATGACGGAGCTGCGGGCGGCGAAGGTGGCGAAGGTCGCCGACGACATCCCACCGCTCCAGGTGGACACCGACGGCGACACGGCCGACCTCCTCGTCCTGGGGTGGGGCTCGACCTTCGGCACGATCCGGGCCGCGGTTCGCAGGAGCCGCACGGACGGAAAGCGGGTCGACGCCGCGCACCTACGCCACCTCAATCCGTTCCCGCGGAACCTCGGGGAGGTCCTCGGCGGATATCGGAAGGTGCTGATCCCCGAGCTCAACACGGGCCAGCTCTCGCTGCTGGTACGTGGCCGCTTCCTGGTGGACGCCGCGTCGTTCACGAAGGTGCAGGGCCAGCCGATCTTCGCCGACGAGCTCGAAGAGGCCATCGCGGATCAACTGAGGGAACTGGAGTGATGGAAGGCAACGGACAGGTGGGGAACGGAAAGGCCCCGGTGGCGGGGTCTGCCAGGCTCTCGAAGAAGGATTTCACCTCGGACCAGGAGGTCCGGTGGTGCCCGGGGTGCGGCGACTACGCGATCCTCGCCGCCGTCCAGGGGTTCCTGCCGGAGCTGGGCATCGCACCGCACAAGATGGTGTTCGTCTCGGGCATCGGGTGCTCCGGGCGCTTCACGTACTACATGGACACGTACGGCGTGCACGGGATCCACGGCCGCGCGCCGGCCATCGCGACGGGCCTGGCAACGTCGCGGCCCGACCTGTCGGTGTGGGTGGTGACCGGAGACGGCGACGCGCTGTCCATCGGTGGCAACCACATCATCCACGCGCTCCGGCGCAACGTGGACCTGAACATCCTGCTGTTCAACAACCAGATCTACGGCCTCACCAAGGGCCAGTACTCGCCGACCAGCGAGGAGGGGAAGGTCACGAAGTCGACGCCGTTCGGCTCGCTCGACCATCCGTTCAACCCGGTTGCGCTGGCGCTCGGGGCGGAGGCGACGTTCGTTGCGCGGACCCTCGACAACGACCGCCATCACCTCACGGAGATCCTCCGGCAGGCCGCGGCGCACAAGGGCACGTCGTTCATCGAGATCTACCAGAACTGCAACGTGTTCAACGACGGCGCGTTCGATGCCGTCCGCGACAAGCAGCACGGAGCCGACCGCAACCAGATCCGGCTGGAGCACGGGAAGCCCATCGTGTTCGCGGGCGGCGACAAGTGCGTGATCGTGGGCGACAACGGGCGGCTGCAGATCGCCGATACGACGTCGGTGTCCGAGTCGCGAATCGTCGTGCACGACGTCCGCAACGAGGACCCGACGCTCGCCTTCCAGCTGGCGCACATCTCACGGGGGCCCACGGAGCCGACGTGCATCGGTGTGTTCCGCGAGCAGCTCCGGCCCGTGTACGGAGACGCGATGTCCCGACAGATCGATCAGGCCACGCAGAAGCTCGGCGCGGGTGACCTCACCAAGCTGCTGCACTCCGGCGACACCTGGGTCGTCAACTAGCCGCTCTCCGCAGCGAGGACACCAGCTCGGCCAGCTCGGTCACGAGGGCCTCGACGTCATCCTCCGTCGTGTCCGGGCCGACGCCGGCGCGGAGCCCGATCGTGTCCGGAACCCCCATGGCCGCGAGGACCGGCGAGGCCGCTGTTGGCGAGCCGGACGCTACGGAGCCAGCGTCCAGCCGGAACCCCCGGTGGTCGAGTGCCATCAGCAACGCCTCCACGTCCACGTCGGGGACCGACATGCACACGAGGTGGGGCGCTCGCTGCGTGGGATGGCCGTGGAGCCGAACACCAGGAACCCGGCCCTCCAGGCCACGACGAAGTTCGTTCGTGAGCACCCACTGGTGAGCGGCCTGGTCACCCATGGAATCCACGCGTTCACGGAGCGCGGCGGCCATCGCCACGATCGCCGGAAGATTCTGCATCCCCGCGCGGCGACGGCGTTCCCGATCGTCGCCCGAGAGGAGGCCGCCCAGGCGGACGCCGCGGCGGACGAACAGTGCTCCGGTCGCGGGCGGCCCACCGAACTTGTGTCCAGAGATCGACAGGAGGTCAACGCCCAACGCGCCGACGTCGATGGGGAGACGCCCGGCGGTCTGGCACGCGTCCGTGTGGAACACCACGCCCGCGCTCCGTGCGAAGAGCGCCGCTTCCGCAACGGGCTGCATCGTTCCAACCTCGTGGTTCGCGTGTTGGACGGAAGCGACGACCGTTCCGGGCTGCCGCACCTCGATCGCGAACGCCTCGACGTCCACTCGCCCGTGCGTGTCCACCGGCACCGTCGCGACGTCCAGACCGGATGACTGGAACCCGGCCAGGGCGCCGAACACGACGGGGTGCTCCGCCGCGCCGAGGACGGCTCGACCCCGCGGGCCCGCCGCAACGCCGGCCAGCGCAAGCGTCACCGACTCCGTGCCGCCGGAGGTGAAGACGATCTCGTCGGGATCGGCGGCGAGCGCGTCCGCGACCGTCTCCCTGGCCTGGGTGAGTTGGCGGTAGGCCGCCCGACCCCGTTCATGGAGGTGGAGGGGGTCCCCGAACCGGTCCAGGGCCTCCTCCAGGGCCCGCCGAGCGGCGGGGGACAGTGGCTGCGACGAGTGATGATCCAGATAGCGTTCCGGCATGACTGACCCTCGGTCGGTTCGCGAAATCCCTGGTCAGGGCAGAGTTCGCGATGCTATCATCCGCTGCTCGAACAGCTGTGGGGGGATCCGATGGCTACGCCCGCACCGTCAGAGGATCATTCGCCGAGCGACCCTGACCAGAAGTCCCGGCGCTGCGAGGTCTGTGGGATCAAGCTGTCCGCCTACAATCCCAACCCCCATTGCTGGCGGCACACCATCGGGCACCCCTGGCGAGGGCCCACAGCCCGCCCCAAGTACTAGGCTGCATTCATCGTGGCGCTCCGCGAGCGATCTCCGTCCCCGTCCACGCACGCGGTGGCGAACCAGCCCCCGCCCCTGCAGGACTACAACGTCGTCGAGAGCGACCTCGCGCTCGTGGAGGGGGTGGAGCGCGAGGGGGCGGGATGGGCGATGGACCGAGTCCGCGCGGTGGGACAGCTCGCAGGCAGCGCGGAGGCCATCGCGTGGGGGTTCCAGGCCAACGAGCACAGGCCCACGCTCCGGACGCACGATCGGTTCGGTCATCGCATCGACGAAGTGGAGTTCCACCCGGCCTGGCACGAGCTCATGCGGGCCGGGGTGGAGCACGGGCTGCACACGGCGCCGTGGCGTGACCCGAAGCCGGGCGCGCACGTCGCTCGCGCCGCGGCGTTCCTGGCGCTGACCCAGGCCGAGGGTGGGTTCGGGTGCCCGATCTCGATGACCTACGCCGGCGTCCCGGCGCTCCGCGCGAACCCGGAGCTCGCCGCCGAGTGGGAGCCGCGATTCCTCTCGACCGTGTACGACCCCCGCTTCATCCCCGCGGGCGAGAAGGCGGGCGCGCTCTGTGGCATGGCGATGACGGAGAAGCAGGGCGGGTCCGACGTTCGGGCCAACACCACGCGCGCCGAGCCCGTTGGTGGCGACGCGTACGAGATCACGGGCCACAAATGGTTCTGTTCCGCGCCGATGTGCGACGCCTTCCTGGTGCTCGCGCAGGCCCCGGGCGGCCTTTCCTGCTTCTTCCTCCCGCGGTGGCGTCCCGACGGGACGCGGAACGCCTTTCACATCCAGCGCCTGAAGGACAAGCTGGGGAACCGGTCCAACGCGAGCTCCGAGGTCGAGTTCGACGCCGCTCTCGCCTGGGTGATCGGCGAGGAGGGGAGAGGGGTCCCCACGATCATCGAGATGGTCAATCACACCCGCCTCGACTGTGTGATCGGATCGGCCGCCGGCATGCGCCAGGCCGTCGCGCAGGCCACGCATCACACGGCGCACCGCGCGGCATTCGGGGCCGTGCTCGCCGAGCAGCCGCTGATGCAGAACGTGCTGGCCGACCTCGCCGTGGAGTCCGAAGCGGCAACCGCGGTCGCGCTCCGGCTGGCTCGCGCCTACGACGAAGCCTGGGCGGGTGATGAAACCGCGCGCCTCTTCGCGCGCCTCGCCACGGCCGTCACCAAGTACTGGGTGTGCAAGCGCGCCCCCGCGCACGCCGCGGAGGCCCTTGAGTGTCACGGAGGGAACGGGTTCATCGAGGAATCGATCATGCCTCGGCTGTATCGGGACAGCCCCCTGAACTCCATCTGGGAGGGCTCCGGGAACGTCATCTGCCTCGACGTCCTCCGAGCCATGAAGAGGAGCCCGGAGTCCGTGGCCACCTTCTTCGACCAGATCGGGCTGGCCGCGGGCAGGGATCGCAGGCTGGATTCGTTCGCGCTCGACCTCAGGCGGCAGCTGGGCGACCCGGAGGCGCTGGAGCCCCGGGCGCGGAGTGTGGTGGAGCGGATGGCGGTCGCGTTCCAGGCGTCTCTGTTGATCCGCCACGCGCCGCAGGCGGTGGCGGAGGCCTTCATCGCGTCGCGGATCGATGGCGATGGTGGCCGGGCGTTCGGCACGCTGCCCTCCGGCACGGACGTCCGCTCGATCGTGGCTCGTGCGACGCCTCGAGCGGCCTAGGCGCTCAGCCCTCCACTCCAGGAAGGCCGGTGACGCCCTCGCCCTGTGCCATGGGCGTCTCTGGTCCCTCGATCGGCTTCTCCGTCCTCGGAAGTCGGACCAACTTCTCCCGTCCTCCGAGGAACGCGAACCAGTACACCGAGGCCGCGATCACCCCGCCTCCGATCGGGCCGATCAGGTAGACCCACCAGTCGGTCCAAGTCCCCGAGATGAGAGCGGGGCCGAACCAGATGGCCGGGTTCATCGCAGCACCGGTGAGCGGCCCTCCGACCAGGATGTCGAAGGTGAGGACGAGGCCGATGGAGAGCCCGGCGATCTTCGCGAACGGCCCGCGCTCGTCGATGGCGGTCCCGTACACGGCGAAGACCAGGAAGAACGTCAGGATCGCCTCGAGCAGGACGGCCTTGCCGTTGGACATGAGCGCGTGGTTCACCTGCGGGGTTCCCATCGGCCCGCTCGAGACGAGCGAGCTGGGAAGGGCCACGCGCAGGAGCGCGGCGCCCGCAACCGCCCCGGCGAGCTGGGCGGCGATGTACACGAGCGCCGCAGCCGTGGCGATCTGGTTGGTGACCCACGCGGAGATGGTCACCGCCGGGTTCACGTGTCCGCCCGAGATGTGTCCGATCACCGAGACCATCACGAAGAGCACGAGACCGTGCGCCAGCGCGATGCCCAGGAGGCCCGCTGGATCCGTCCCCCGCAGGATCACCACCGATCCCGCTCCGATGAACACCAGGGAGAGCGTGGCGAAGAACTCCGCGGTGGCCCGTTGCCCGATCCGTTCCAAGGCGGTCCTCCTCCCTCAGCCGCTGTGCGCGGAGCTTAGTCGGGCACCCTGACCGGTACAATCACGCCCCGATGAAGGTCCTGCTCGTTTCGCCCAATCCCGAGACGCGCGAGCTCATGGGGCTCGCCGTCGCCGGTATCTCCCGCAAGCTGGGGGAGCAACTGGAGTTCGTGGAGGCCTCGGACGGAGAGAAGGGCGTAGCCATCGCCTGGCGGGAGCGTCCCGACGTGATCGTGGCCGACGAGATCGCCTCGCGAGCCGGAGCCTTCGCTCTGGCCAAGGACCTCCGGGGGCAGATGCGGCCGTACGGGGGGGTCATCGTGATCCTGCTGGACCGTCCTCAGGACGATTGGCTGGCGGAGTGGTCGGGGGCCGACGCGTGGTTCGTGAAGCCCGTGGATCCGTTCGAGCTCGCGGACCGAGTGGTGGACCTGCTTCGCACGAAGGAGACCGCGTGAAGATCAAGGGAACGTGCGAGCGATGCGGCCGGGAGTTCCTGGTTCAGCAGGTGCTGGACTCTCACGGCCACTGTCCATGGGACGGCAAGCCATTCAGTCCCGACTACACGGCAGTGCTGGCCGAGACGCTGAAGCTCGCCGAGGATGCCGGCAGCACGCTGGAGAACGCCCTCGAGAAGATCGCGGGGATGAAGCCAGCGCTCGTCCTGGACGAGGACACCGTGCTGAACGAGAGCGAGGCGCACCTCGACGAGATCCGCCGGGGCGAGAAACCGCGGTACCCGTGACGTACTCCGTCAGCGCGCTGGACGCGGACGGCTGGCGGGTGGTGATCGTGGATCCTGCCGGGCGAACAGTGTTCGAGCTGTCCTGCTCGGGACAGGCCGAGGCCGAGACGTTCCGGTCGACCGTGGAGCAGCACCAGGCCTGGCTGTCGGCTGAGAAGTTCCGCCGGTACTATCGGCTCCCGGCCCCCGATGGGGGACCGGGGAACGAGGAGTGAGGCGTTGGGCTTCAACTCGATGCAACCGGGCAAGGTCAAGCGGGGCGACCTGCTGTTCCTCGTCCTGGGGGTCGTCCTGATCGCCGCCGCGGTCGCGGCGGTGTTCCTGTGGGTGCGGTGGTGACGCGCTCCGTGCCTGTGGGCAAGCTCGCCTAGTCATTTCGGACTATATCCGGTAGTTATTCCGGACTAATTCGAAATCCCCACCGTCTGTCCCCCCAAACACCCGTCAGTCCGATAGTCAAGTCGGGCTACCGACCCCATGATGGCGTCAGTCAATCGGCCGAACGGGGGCCAAGATGGTTGAGGCGGGCGGTATTTGCCCGGCGGCCTGGGGGGGCCACGACCATCCCGGCCCCCGGTTGGCACTTTCCTCTCGGAAGCGCCTCCTCAAGAAGCGTCGCCTTCGAATCCGATCGCGAAGAGCCGGTCGAGATCGTGTTTGGAATAGACCTGGAACGCGATCAGGGTCTCGGTGCGTTCCACGCCCTCCACACGAGCGATCCCCTGCGGGATGACGGTGGCCAGCTCCTCGTGGGCGCGGACACGGACGATCGCCACGAGATCGAACTCGCCCGCCACGGAGTAGACCTCCGTGACCCCCTCGAGCTCCGCGATGGCCTCGGCGGCCTCGGGGATCTCGTCGATCTCGCACTGTACGAGCACGACGGCCGTGATCACACGCGCTCCAGGACGACGGCCATGCCCATCCCACCGGAGATGCAGAGTGTGGCGAGGGCGATGTTCAGGTCGCGCTCGCGCAACTCGTACGCGGCGGTGAGCACGATCCGCGCTCCCGTCATCCCGATGGGATGCCCGAGGGCGATGGCGCCGCCTTTCGGATTCAGCGTGTCGTGATCGAACTTGAGCTCTCGGTCGCAGGCAAGGACCTGCGCCGCGAAGGCCTCGTTCACCTCGATGACGTCGAAGTCCTGCAGTGAGAGGCCCGTCTTCTCGAGCACCTTGCGAGTGGCCGGGACCACGCCGATCCCCATGTACGCGGGATCCACGCCCGCCGACGCCGTGGCCACGATCTTCGCCAAGGACGCCCGGCCCTCGGCGCGGGCCCGCGACTCGCTCATCAGGACCATGGCGGCCGCGCCGTCGGTGATGCCGGAGGACGAGCCCGGAGTCACGGTGCCGTCCTTTGCGAACGTGGGTTTCAGCTTGGCGAGCCCTTCGAGCGTGGTGTCTGCGCGAGGGTGCTCGTCCTGGGACACGACCACGGGGTCGCCCTTCCGGGCCGGAACCTCGACGGGCACGATCTCCCTGGCCCGGCGGTCCTTCCCATCCTCGGCCTTGCGTTGGCTGGCCAGGGCGAAATCGTCCTGCTCCTCGCGAGGGATACCGTGTCTGCGGGCGAGGTTCTCGGCGGTCTCGCCCATGATGCAGCCGGAGAGCGGATCGAGGAACCCGTCTCGGTACATGCCGTCGACGATCTCGGCCTCGCCCAGCCGGTACCCCGTGCGCATCCGGTCCAGGAGGTACGGCGTCCGGCTCATGTTTTCCATGCCGCCCGCGATCGCGATCTCGAGGTTCCCGAGGACGATCTGCTCCGCCGCCAGCTGCACCGCCTTCGATCCGGAGCCGCAGGCCATGTTCACCGTGTAGGCCGGAACCTCCTGGGGGATCCCGCTGAGGTAGGCCACCTGGCGTGCCGTGTTGGGGCCGTTGCCGGCCTGACGCGCGTGACCGAACACGACTTCCTGGATCCGATCCGGCTCCATGCTGGCTCGACGCAACGCTTCCTTGGTCGCGGTGACGCCAAGCTCGACGGTCGACACCTCGGCCAGTGCCCCGAGGAAGTTGCCGATGGGCGTTCGGGCGCCCTCGACGATCACCGCGTGCTCCATCAGCTGGATTGTCCCACGGGGTCGAGGAGCCGGGCTCAGAGCCGGAAGCGTCGCCGAGCGAACTTCACTGCGCCCTCGAGATCGAGGCCGTAGCCCAGGACGATGCGGGCCTGGGACGGGTTCGCCTTCGCCTCACGGAACCCTTCGGGGGTGGCGATGCGCAGGTCATACGGGATGAGGTCGAGGATCCGGCCCTCCCACGTGCGCTGCTCGCGAGGCTTCATGAGCTCTTCCGCCACGGCCGCGCCGAGCAGCACAGCGCCGGCGGCCAGCAGGACCCTTCGTCGACCGAGCACACCTACACATTACCCGCGCACCGAGCGCAGCACCCCCAGGATCCGGGCGAGGGTCGCGCCGCCTTCGATCGGTTCGGCGGGCGGCTCGGTGGCGTCCCGGATCGCCGGCCGGTGCCGCACCACCCACGACCGGACGGCCGACAGCTCGTCGGCGCGCTCACGGGGGCATGGCCCAGAGAGCGGCTCCGCTCCGTCGAGCGAGCCGCCGTCGAGCTCGATCGGATCGCCGTTCGGATCGGACATCGTGAGACGTCCCTTCGCCAGCCACGCGTCGGTCCGGAGCCTGGACAACGCTTCGGCCACAGCGCGAAGGCGGTCGCGTGCCGTCGCCGCTTCCTCGAACCGCTCCTCGCCGGCGAAGCGGTGCATGCGGCGCTCGAGCGCCTCGAGGAGCCCGTCCGGGGCGGAGAGGGAGGAGATGAGGGCCCGGACGAGCTCTCCGTAGCGCTCGGGCGCGATGCGGCCGTCGCACGGAGCGGTGCACCTGCCGAGGTCGGCGAGGGCGCAGGGAGCGAATCGGGTGGAGGCGCGCATCGGCTTCGTGCAGCGCCTGATGGCGAACACGTCCTCGAGGGCCTCCTTTGCCAGGGTGGCGCGGAGCGTCGAGGGGAACGGTCCCAGGTATGCCGTCCCGTCGCGCTTCTTGGTGTCGCGCACGACGCGGATCCGCGGGAAGGCCTCGTCGAGATCGACCCGCAGGTACGCGTACCGGCGCCAGCTCTTCCCCCGTCGGTTGTACTTGGGGCCCTCGCCGGCGATCAGCCTGGACTCGAGGACCAACGCGCGGAGCTCCGACCCACACGGGATGCCCTCGACCGCGGCCGTCTCAGCCAGGAGGTTCTCGACCTTCTTGCGGGAGTCGCCGTAGAAGTACGACTTCACGCGGCTCCGAAGGTCGGTGGCCTTGCCGACATAGAGCACCCGGCCGTCCTTGCCTCGGAACAGGTACACGCCCGGCGCATGCGGGAGGTGGTCGGTCAGGCGGATCTTCGCGAAGTGCGGGCGGGACCTGGCGCGCACCGCCTCGTGGAGGTCGCCGAGCGTGAGGATCCCGAGACG
>JBKOXF010000085.1:0-7735 GCA_046724795.1 Actinomycetota bacterium
ACCCCGGCGACCCGGGGTTCCATCAGAAGATGATGAAGGTCATCAGCGACGTGACCGAGCACGTCCAGGAGGAAGAGGGGGAGATGTTCCCGAAGGTCAGGCAGGCCCTCTCCGCGAACACGCTGCTCGAGATCGGCAAGAAGATGGAGAAGGCCAAGGGCCGAGCCCCGACCCGCCCGCACCCGAAGGCGCCGAACGAGCCGCCGGGGAACAAGATCGCCGGTCCTGCCGCCGCTGCGGTGGACCGGGCCCGCGACAAGATGGAGGGCCGCGAGAGCGCCTGAGCCCAGCTGACGCGCCCCCGCCGTCTCGCCCGCCGGTCCGCGGCGTCGTTCTCGACGTGTTGTGGGACGGAACGGGGCCGCCCAAGTTCGACCTGCCGGACGAGCTTCGAGCGATCTACGGGGAGTTCGGCCTGCCGTCGCCGGTCGTGGTGGCGAACTTCGTGTCGTCGATCGACGGAGCCGTCGCGATCCCGGGCGTCGAGAAGTCCTCGCCGCTGATCGCGGCGGGACAGCCCGCCGATCGGTTCGTGATGGCGCTGCTTCGCGCCACGGTGGACGCCGTGGTGATCGGAGCCGGGACCTACCGCGCGCATCGAGGCCCGTGGACTGCGGCCAGCGTCGGCCGGGGCTTCGCGGTCCCCTTCGGAGAGCTGCGCGAGCGGATCCGTGCACCGTCGCCGGAACCGGCCTTCGTGATCGTGACCCGGTCGGGTGACCTCGGCGAACCGCGCCCGATCCTTGACGGAGCGCTCCTCGTCTGTCCCGCTGTGAACGCGGGTCGGCTCGAGCCCTACGGCGAGGTCGGCGCGGAGATCGTTCCCGTCGACCAGGATCCGGTCGACGGGCGTTCCGTGGTCGATCTCCTGGCCGAACGCGGGTGCTTCCGGGTCCTCACCGAGGGCGGTCCCGAGCTCATGGGCTCGTGGCTCCGGGCGGGGGTGGTGGACGAGCTCTTCCTGACGGTCTCGCCCCTCCTGTTCGGCGGAGGCGATCCGGCGCCGACCTCGCTCGCGGGAAGCGCGGTGCTCGATCCGCCGCTGCGCGCCCGGTTGCTCAGCGTGCGGCGTGCCGACGACCACCTGTTCTGTAGATACTCCATAGGGGACCGAGGGACGCCGGGTGCGTGAGGGTCCCCGACGAGGAGGTCGGTATGGCTGAGGAATGGAAGGACGACGTCGTGTCGCTCCACGACCGGCGCGAGGCCGGAGAGCGGCGGGAGACCGACGATCCCGAGGAGGCGATCGTCTGGGAGCACGTCCGGCGCCGCCAGATCGACGACCCGACGTGGTCCAGGTTCGAGGACCATGTTCGCGAGATCTTCAGCGCATTCGGGATGGACCTGAACATGCCGGGGACGACCAACACGCCGCGCCGGTTCCTACTCGCGATGTTCGACTCCACGGCCGGCTACGAGGGCGATCCCAAGCTGCTCACGGCCTTCCCCACGGAGTGCCGGGGCGGGCCTGACTGCCGGATCAGCCAGATCATCGAGGGCCCGATCTCGTTCTTCTCCCTCTGCGAGCACCACGCGCTGCCGTTCCACGGAGTGGCGCACGTGGGCTACATCGCGCACGATCGGATCATCGGGATCTCGAAGCTGACCCGCCTGGTGCGGATGTTCGCGCGTCGGTTCACCGTCCAGGAGCGCATCGGCCAGGAGGTCGCGGACCACCTGGTGGGGCTGATGCGCCCTCACGGCGTCGCCGTGCACCTGCGGGCCACCCACCTCTGCACGCAGATGCGAGGGGTCCGGGAGGAGGGGTCGAACACCTGGACCACGTTCTGGCGGGGCGCGTACGAGGACGACCCCACGCTTCGCCAGGAGTTCCTCCGCGCGTCCGGCGCCGACTGACCGGCCCGTTCGAGGCCTTGTCGAGGGCCGGCTCGGGGCCCGAGGTCCGTCGTTCCGGTGAGAGGGTCTGCGCGGGCGTCTCCCCAGCGGAGCGTATTTTGCCTGGTATATCCGGGGGATTTGTGCGTTTGGGAAACTCGATGTACAGTCCGGCAGGCCCGGGGAAGGAGAGTGACGTTGATCCGCTGCCCCCTCTGTCAGTCCACGACGGTAACAGTCGTTCTCAAATCGAACTCGCACGCGTCCTGCGCGAGCTGCGGCGCCACGTGGATCCAGGAGGGCAGCTGGCAGCGGTTCATCCGCGCCGCTCGCCGTCTCGTGAAGCTGCCCGAGGACGTGATCCGCCTGACTCCCCGCTCCGAACGCGAGCCACAGGTGACCCCTGAGCTCGAGACTCCGACCGGCGAGGCCGTCGGGACCTGACCCAGCCGAGGGTTCCACCGCTCGCCCCGAGCAGTAAGAGATAGGTAGTTCGTCGGCGCGCTCGCGCCGAACCGGCGTTCGTTTCCAGCAACTCGAGCACGGGTACGTCTGGTTTGGCACTGTGAGCGACCTTCCACCGAACGCGCCCGATCCCCTTCCGGCAGACAAGGTGCGCCGGGCACGCCTGTTGCGCCGGATCGGCCTCGCTGTCGTTGCACTCGTCGTGCTGGCCGGGGCGATCGGCCTGTTCGGGGTCCGCACCCGGACCGTCACGGCGTCGGGCGGCGGCTACACGATGACGCTGGAGTATCCGGCCACCGATCGATCGGACCAGCCGGCCCACCTGGTTGTCTCGGTCCAACGCGCCGGCGGGTTCTCCCGACCGGTGCAGATCGGCATCACGCAGTCCTATCTCGACCTTCTCGACCTGAACGCGATCGAGCCGGAGCCCTCGGCGAGCAAGAACGTGGGCGGGTTCGTGGTGTGGACGTTCGATCCGCCGGCGGGTGACGTCCTGCGCGTGCTCCTGGACGCGAACATCCAGCTCGACGCCCACTTCGGCGCCGGGGCCCAGGTTGCTGTCTTCGACCACGGGGCTCACGCCGTGCAGGTGAACTACCGGACATGGGTGGCGCCGTGAGCGGCTCGAGAGGGGCCGACTGATGGGGACGGTGCTCCGAGCCGCGATCATGTACCTCTTCATCTTCGCGATCATGCGCGTCATGGGGAAGAAGGAGCTCTCGGGCATGTCCGCCTTCGAGCTCGTTCTGCTGATCGTGATGGGCGACTTGATCCAACAGGCCGTGACCCAGCAGGACAACAGCATCACGGCCGCTGTTTTGGCCGTCTCCACGATGGCGCTGCTCGTGGTGGCCACCTCGTACGTGTCCTTCCGGTTCCAGCGTGTCGCCTCCGCGACGGAGGGGATACCGGTGGTCATCGTTCGGGAGGGACGGGTCCAGCAGCAGCTGATCCGGATGGAGCGTCTGACGGAGGACGAGGTCAGAGAGGCCGCACGCGAGCAGGGCATCGCCGACATTCGGGACGTCGCCGTCGGTATCCTCGAGACCGACGGCAAGTTCTCCTTCGTGAAGAGGTCGGACGTGAGCCAGCAGCAGCAAGGAGAACAAGAGCCGCCGGCAGCGTGACGGCGCCCGGCGACCTCGTCGCCGCCCCCCGCCCACCCCCGGTGGGGACCGCGACGATGATCCACCGGTGGGAGGACATGACGTTCCTCCACTGGCGGTACGAACCGGAGTCGATCAGCCCGCATCTCCCTCCAGGCCTTGAGGTCGAGACGTTCGACGACTCGGCGTGGGTGAGCCTGCTGCCGTTCCGGATGCGCATCCGGTTCCCGAGGGTGCCGCTCGGTTGGATCACGTTCCCGGAGACGAACGTGCGGACGTACGTGACCGGCCCGGACGGCGGGCGGGGGATCTACTTCCTCTCGCTCGAGGCCGGGAGCGCCTCCGCTGTCGCGACGGCTCGGGCGACTCTGTCGCTCCCGTACATGTGGGCCGACATGTCGCTGCGACGCGACGGGGACGCCGCCCGATACCGCAGCGCCCGGCGCATGCCTGGACCGCGCGGAGCCGGTCACCACATCGAGGTGCGGTGGGGCGATCCGATCGGGAGGGATCGACTCCCGGCCCTCGACGACTTCCTGGTGAACCGGTTCCGCCTCTACACCTGGACGTTCGGGCGCCTGGTCCGGGTCGAAGCCCAGCACGAGCCGTGGTCGCTCCGCCGAGCAGAGGTGGTTCGTCTCCAGCAGGACCTCATCCAGGCCGACGGCCTGCCGGCGCCCCATGGCGACCCGGTCGCGCATGCGTCCGAGGGTGTCGAGGTCCGGATCGGCCTGCCGCACGCGGTCGAAGGAGCGCGCACGTAGGGCGATCCCGGTCTCCGCCTAGAATCTCGCGGCGATGGGTGCAGGCGACGTGGCTCCCAAGGACGTGATCATCACCACCGTGGGGGCGGCGGCGGCGCTCGGGGGGTTCGTACTCGTGTTCCTCGGCATCGTCATCTCCGGATTCGCCTCGTACCGAACCGAGGAGAAGCCGGCGGTCCGGGGGGCCTATCGGATCGAGGGTGGCCTCGCCCTCGGCGCATTCACCCTCAGCCTGATCACCGTCGCCCTGGGGCTCGCGTGGCTGGCATACGGCCAGATTCACGCCCTCTACACGTGGTCGATCTGGCTGCTCCTGGGAGATCTGGGGGTGGCGCTCGCGCTGGGCGGCGCCGCGACCTACCGGGCGTTGAGGGACTGACCCATGGCGCTGGACGCTACGAAGGAGCAGGTCCTCAAAGACGTGAGCCTGGTCGATCTGTTCGAACAGCACAGGGACCTCTGGAAAGCCGACGCGACCGATGCGTACGAGTTCTGCACGAAGTACCTCGACACGGTCCGGCCAGACGACGTGATCAAGCCGCTCCTTCCTGTGTTGGAAGTGACTCCGAAGCTACGTGACTACCTCGCTCAGAAACGGCTCTCCCAGCAGTATTGGTACGAACGGTTCGGCGAACTGATCGTGGACCGGCTCTGGGACGAACTGAAGAAGAAGGGATAGCGGCATGGGCAAGGAGCAGAACCCCACCGAGACGGCGAGGCGCTACCTCGACGCCGCGATCCGTCGCCATCGCAAAGCCGGAGATGATCAGGCGGTGCCGTCCGAGGTGTACGAGCAGGCGCTCGCTCGCACGAGAGACATGGTGGTCGAGTTCGCGGCCCTCGGAGAACGACGGACCGTCGCCAAGCCGGAGTGAGCCCTGAACGCTCGAGAACCTAATGGTGGTGGTGCGCGTGCCCGTGGCCGGCCGGCTCGGCGGCCGGTGCGGCCCCCGGCGCCACGGTGAGTCCCAACGGCTTGCCGACGATGGACTTCGACTCGCGGGCGAGCGTGCGCGCGGCCTCCCGTAGCGCGATGCCCGCAGCCGAGTCGGGGTCCGTCACGACCAGGGGCGTGCCGGCGTCTCCACCCTCCCGGAGCGCCGGGTACAGCGGGATCTGGCCGATGAGCGGCACGCCGAGCGTCCGGGCGGCCTCCTCGCCCCCTCCCTCGCCGAAGATCCTCGTGGGCTCACCGCAATGCGGGCATTCGAACCAGGACATGTTCTCGACGACGCCGACCGGCCGCAGATGCGTGCGCTCGGCCATCTTCCCGGCGCGCTCGGCCACCTTGCGGGCGGCCTCCTGTGGCGTCGTCACGACGAGCATCTGCGCGCCGGGGAGGAAGGACGCCAGCGAGATGCTCACGTCGCCGGTTCCCGGAGGAAGGTCGCACAGCAAGAAGTCCAGCTCGCCCCAGTAGACGTCGCCGAGGAACTGGTTGATGGCTTTGTGGAGCATCGGGCCGCGCCAGATCACCGGCGTCTCCTCGTCCACGAAGAACCCCATCGAGATGATCCGCACACCGTGCGATTCGAGCGGCAGGATCATGTTGTTGAAGGCGACGGGGCGCCCACCGGCCACGCCCATCATCCGGGGGACGCTGAATCCCCACACGTCGGCGTCGAGGACCCCCACGCGGTGACCCTCGGAGGCGAGCGCGGTCGCCAGGTTCACCGTGACGCTGGACTTGCCCACGCCGCCCTTGCCCGATGCGATCGCGATCACCGTCGTCTTTCCGTCCGTGAAGAACGTGGGCTGTTGCGGCATCCCGGGTTGGGCGGCCTGCCCGCGGAGCTTCCCGACGAGCGCCTCGCGCTCCTCGCCGGTCATCTCGCCCATCACGATCTCGGCCTTGGCCGGGTCGACGCCTTCGATCGTTGCCAACGCACCGCGGACGTCCGAATCGATCCGCTCCCGGAGCGGGCAGCCCGCGATCGTGAGCAGCACGTAGACGCGGATGATGTCGCCCTCGATCTCGATGCCCTTGAGCATCCCGAGATCCTCGATCGGCTTGCCGATCTCGGGGTCGAGGACTTGCCGGAGGGCGGCGCGAACCTGTTCTTCGTTCGGGATCACGACATATCCTGATTCACACGGTGTCGACCTCATCAATATACGGCGGTTCGGGATGAGCGACCCGACGGGCCTGGACGTCCACAAGGCGCTCGCCGACGACACGAGGTACCGGCTGTACCGGTACCTCGGGCTGTCGGGGCGGCCCGTGTCGGTACGCGAGCTCTCCCGGAGGCTGTCCCTGCACCCGAACACCGTCCGGCCGCACCTCCGTCGCCTGGAGGAGGCGGGGCTCGTTACCCGGGAGATCCGCAAAGCCCCCGGGACCCAGGCCGTGGGGCGCCCCCAGGCCCTGTACTCGGCTGCCGAGGTCAGGAGCGGTGACGGCCGCGACTACCGACTGCTCGCCGAGATCCTCAGCGGCCTGATCCGAGAACGGCGGGACGTCCAACGGGCAACCGGTCTGGCCCGGGAATGGGGCCGGTACCTCGTGACCCAGCGGGGTGCGAAGCCCGGCGCAAGGCTCCCGGCGGGCCGGAACCTCGCCATGCTCCAGGAGGCCATGGCCGAGGCGGGCTTCGAGCCGAGGTTCCGTCGGGAGGGAAGGACCGCCGTTGAGGTCACCCTCCGGGCCTGCCCGTTCCGAGACCTGGTCGACGAGCATCGTGACCTCGTCTGCGCTCTCCACCGGGGACTCCTCGAGGGGATGCTCTCCGGGCTGAAGCCGCCGCTCGCGCTGAAGGAGTTCAAGCCGTTCGCCGAGCGGTCGGTGTGCCGGATGCGCGCCGGCTAAGCCCACTCCAGCCGTCTGCCGATATCCCTTCCGTCATGGGTGGCGTGATCAGGTTTCCAACGGAGCGACGGCTCGAGGAGCTTGCGGGAGGTCGCACTGGCGTCTCCCCCTCGGGGCGAGCGGCTCCCGCTGCGGAGCCGGTCGCCGACGGACAGCCCTTCGCGTTGCTCTCGGTGGAGATCCGCCAGATGCCCCGGTCGGAGTCGCGGATCGACGGCGATGTCGCCGGACGCATCCTCAGCCGTTGCGTGCTGGCGGGCCTCGAGATCGTGTCCAAGGAGCGGGTGCCCGTCGATCTGGCCGGGACGGTGGTTCGTCCGGTGGTCGAGGCCACGTTCACCGGGCCCGACGGAACGGTTCGGGCGGCCCGGGCAGCCCTGGCCATCCGTCAGGCCGTTACCAAGGTCCAGCGAGAGGTCGAGCTCGAGTTCCACGTGTTCGGAGCCATCGCCGCCGGATCGGTCTCCCGGTCCGGGGCCGGCGTGACGCTCACCGCCGGCGCGCCCGAGTTGGTGGTCCCCCGGCTCCGAGAGCACGCGGCCGCCGGGGAGTTCCTCGTGTCGGAGGAGGTTCGGCGGAGCTGCGAGGGCGAGGTCGGCGAACCGGTCGAGGTGACGCTGCCGGGCGCCGATCCGGTCCTGGCCTATCCGCTCTCCGAGGCCCCCTAGCCTCCGCTCCTACCGCTCCGTCGCCGCCGCTTCTCCGTTTCCGAACGCCCGCTCCGCGAGGCCCGTCACGTTCTGAAGCAGCGTGGCGAA
>JBKOXF010000033.1:0-5357 GCA_046724795.1 Actinomycetota bacterium
TCGGCGTCGACCACGGACGCCAGATCGAGGCCCGCGTCCCCCGGGTGCGCCGCCGTCGGCAGCTTCGCCTCCGAGTCGAGCCGCTTGAACGGAAGCGTCAGCTCGGTCACGACAGCCGCTCGAGGAACTCGAGCCGGTTCCCGAAGGGATCGTGGGCGTAGAAGCGCCGATGCCGCGCGAGTTCGACGTCGTGCGCCGTAGGCACGCCGGCCTCGCGCAGCCGGGCTTCCAGTGCGTCGAGACCGCTCACGAGGATGGCCGGGTGGGCCTTGCGCGCCGGCTTGAACGCCTCCTCCACCCCGAGGTGCAGCTCGATCCCCTCGCCGCGGAACCAGCACCCCCCTCGCGCTTCGAGATCGGCCGGCTTCGCCACCCGGGCGATCCCCAGCAGTCCCGAATAGAAGGCCTCCGCGCGCGACTCCTCGCCCGGCGGCATGGCCAGCTGCACGTGGTGGTACCCGAGGATGCTCACCTCGCTCCGGGAGGCCGACGCGGGCACGAACCGGCCTCCCGGATGCCCCTCCGTTACGAGCAGCCGCTGGTCGAGCCGCAGCTCGTGCACACGTAGCACGAGCCCGCCGGCTGCATCTTCGAGCCGCACGAGTAGCAGAGAGGCGCGTCGGCCTCGTGCGTCAGCGGCTTCTCCTTCGGCTCCGCACGCAGCATCGGCAGCGGCGCCGGCCCCTCGATCTTCTGCGCCGCCTCCGCCGCCGCTGTCTCCTTGCGTTCGTCGATCGATCGGATCCCGAGGCCCTCCCGCCTGTCCTGCGGCAGGTAGTCCAGAGCCAGACGGCGGAACACGTAGTCCACGAGGGAGCTGGCGAACCGGATGTCCGGATCGTTGGTCATCCCGGACGGCTCGAACTTCATGTTGATGAACTTGGAAACGAAGGCCTCGAGCGGCACGCCGTACTGCAGGCCGAGGGACACGGCGATGGCAAAGGCGTCCATCACGCCCGAGAGCGTCGAGCCCTGCTTCGACACCTTCAGGAACATCTCGCCGATGCCGTCGTCGGGATACTCGCCGGCCGTGACGTAGCCCTCCGAGCCACCCACCGAGAACGACGTCGTCCGCGACGGTCTCGACTGCGGGAGGCGCTTCCGGACGGGCTGGGCGAGCTCCACCGGCTCCGCCGCGGCGGCGGTCTTCTTGCTCTCCGCGGACAGCGGCTGCGCGACCTTGCAGTTGTTCCGGTAGATCGCGACGGCCTTCAGCCCGAGCCGCCATCCCTCCACGAAGAGGTCCTCGACCTCTTCGACCGTGACCTCTTCCGGCATGTTCACCGTCTTGGAGATGGCGCCGGAGATGAACGGCTGGACCGCGGCCATCATCCGCACGTGGCCCATGTACTGGATGGCCTGCTCGCCCATGGACGTGTCGAACACCGCGTAGTGCTCCTCGCGCAGGTGCGGTGCCTCGGCGACCGAGTTGTGCTCCGCGATGTACTCGACGACGTCCTTCGCCTGCTCCGCCGTGTAGCCCAGCCGGACCAGCGCCCGGGGAACGGTCTGGTTGACGATGCGCATCGTGCCGCCGCCCACCAGCTTCTTCTGCTTCACGAGCGCGAGGTCGGGCTCGATGCCGGTGGTGTCGCAATCCATCATCAGCCCGATCGTGCCGGTCGGGGCGAGCACGCTGGCCTGGGCGTTGCGGTAGCCGTGCTGCTCGCCGAGCCCCACGGCCTGATCCCAGGCCTGTTTGGCGGCGGTGAGCAGACCCTCGGGGACGAGCTCGGCGTCGACCTCGTCCGCGGCCGAGCGGTGCTTGCGCATCACGCGGAGCATGGCGTCGCGGTTCGGTGCGTAGCCCGCGAACGGGCCCATCTGTTCAGCGATCCTCGCGCTCGTGGCGTAGGCATGGCCGGTCATGAGTGCCGTGATCGCGCCCGCCCACGCCCGCCCCCCGTCGGAGTCGTACGGGAGCCCGCGCGCCATGAGCAGCGCGCCGAGGTTCGCGTAGCCCAGGCCGAGTTGGCGGAACGCCCGCGCGTTGCGCTCGATCTTCTCCGTGGGGTAGCTGGAGTTCCCCACGATGATCTCCTGGGCCGTGAACACCACCTCGACGGCGTGCTTGAACGCTGCGATGTCGAACGTCCCGCTCTCGTCCATGAACTTGAGCAAGTTGAGGGATGCGAGGTTGCACGCCGAGTTGTCCAGATGCATGTACTCCGAGCACGGGTTGCTGGCGTTGATGCGACCCGTGGCCGGGCACGTGTGCCACTCGTTGATCGTGGTGTCGTACTGCATGCCGGGGTCGGCGCACTCCCACGCGGCCTGTGCGATGTCACGCATGACGTCGCGGGCCCGAACCGTCTCCACCGGCTCGGCTGACAGGACCGCCTTCAGCTTCCAGTCCTGGTCGTTCAGGTACGCCTGCATGAACTCGTCCGTGACGCGCACGGAGTTGTTCGCGTTCTGGTACTGGATGGAGTAGCTGTCCCTACCGTCGAGGTCCATGTCGAAGCCGGCTTCGCGGAGGGCCCGGGCCTTCTTTTCCTCCACCGCCTTGCACCAGATGAAATCCCGGACGTCGGGGTGATCGACGTTCAGGACCACCATCTTCGCGGCGCGCCGCGTCTTGCCGCCGGACTTGATGGTGCCGGCGCTCGAGTCGGCGCCGCGCATGAAGCTCACCGGGCCGCTCGCGGTGCCGCCCCCCGCCAGAGCCTCCTTCGACGACCGGATCTTCGACAGGTTGATCCCGGAGCCCGAGCCCCCCTTGAAGATCGTGCCCTCCTCGACATACCAATTGAGGATGGACGACATCGTGTCGTCGACGGCCAGGATGAAGCAGGCCGAGCACTGCTGAGGAGTGTCCGGCACGCCGACGTTGAACCACACCGGAGAGTTGAACGCGGCCTTCTGGGTGACGAGGAGGTGGCTGAGCTCGTCCGAGAACACCTGCGCGTCGCCGTCGCTCGCGAAGTACCCGTCCTTCACGCCCCAACCGCGGATCGTGTCGACGACTCGGGACACGAGCTGACGGACGCTCGACTCGCGCTGGGGCGTCCCCAGGGGTCCCCGGAAGTACTTCTGCGCCACGATGTTCGTGGCGTTCTGCGACCAGGCCACCGGGAACTCCACGCCGCGCTGCTCGAACGCGTTGCCGCCCTCCTTGTAGTTCGGGATGACCGCGTCTCGCGTTTCCCAGTCGACCTCGTCGAACGGGTGGATCCCCTCCTTCGTGAAGAACCTCTTGAGGGTGAGCCCCCTGCTCCGGAGATCGCGTTCCTTCGTGGCCACGGACGGCCCCCTTTCACCCGGGGAAGGATGACGGTTACGGCCCTGGAATTACAACGTTCGGATTCTGCGCCCCGGGCCGGGCGATGTCAACCCGTCTCGACACATCATCCTGGGATATTTTACCCGCTCAACCACAAGATATTGTGTTCACGCGCCCATCCGCCGGAACCCTATCTCGGCGCGGCTGTGGACATCCAGAGGCACGAGCTGGGGAGTGCCGGGGGAAAACCCGGCCGCACTAGCGACGGGCCCGGGGCTTGGCCGGAGAGCGCTTCTGCAGGAGCATCCCGAGCTCCCGCTCGAAGTCGGAGATCTCCTGGAAATCCTTGTAGACGCTGGCGTAGCGCACGTAGGCCACTTGATCGAGCTTCTTGAGCTCGGCGAGGACCTCCAGGCCCACGTCCTGGCTCGTGACCTGGGGTCCCTTCCGGCGCAGCCTGGCCTCCACCTTGCCGGCGACCGTGGCCACCTGTTCGTCGGTCACCGGGCGGTTGGCGAGGGACTTCTCGATCCCGGAGACGAGCTTCTCCCGGACGTAGGGCTCCTTGGTGCCGTCCCGCTTGATGACGGTCAGGCCGAGGTCCTCGACCCGTTCGAACGTGGTGTAGCGGCGGCGACAGGACCGGCATTCTCGCCGACGCCGGATGGCGGCCCCGCGCTCGACCGAGCGAGAGTCGACCACCTTGTCGTCCTCGTGGGCGCACCAGGGGCACCGCACCTTCGATCCTCCTCCGGCCACGAGATGTTGTGGCGCCCGGCACGGTAGGTGTGGAGATGTTGGGTCGTCAAGCCTCGTCGATCAGCAGTGGGCGCGGACCCGGCCGGAGCTCGGACGGATCATCAGACAGGATTCGTCGACCGCCACGAACGCGCCTGCCGGGATCGACTTCAGCTGATCGAGGAGCCCGCCCGGCCAACCCCTCTGGGCCGCTCCCTGGAAGTACCAATTCGAGCCGTTGTCCGCGAGGATCAACCCGTACTTCTTCATGGCCCGCAGGACGACCTGCGTGTCGGGGCGGTACCTACCGATGGGGAAGCTCGCCTTGAGCCGGAACCGGGCCCCCATCGGAGGCAGGCTGGGACTGTCGGACTCCCCCGCTTGGTGTCGTGCCGGCCAGATGAACCTGGTCCGGGTGCGCTGGGCGGTGAACCGGATGGCGTGGTTCACCACGCCCCGCTTCTCCACCTCGTCGATGCGGAGGAGGCCGGGCAGGATTGGCAGGCCCGCCGCGTCGGCCGAGGTCCATCCGGCCGGCCGGAGCCTGTTCGAACCGAGGTTCCAGATCGCCCCCGATCCGGCCGTGGAGCGGCCCCCGGACCGGTAGCGAGCGTTGTAGAGCTCGTAGAGGACGCACGTGCTCTTGTCCACCATGATGGCGTGGCGGTCGCCGGAGGCACTCTTGCCGCCCTCGATGGGAGTGTCGGTTCCGAAGGGGTACGGCCCCTTGTCGCTCTCACCGGCGTACCGGAAGTGGACAGGCACCTTGGGATGGACCGCGCCCACGACGGTGTACGGGATCCCGTACGGGAACCCGCCCGAGGGACCGAAGTCCGGATGGAGGCTCGTGCTGCCGGCCGACATCGAGCGGAGCCACGCGGCGGAATGCTTGTTCACAGGCAGCTTCGAGACGTCGGCGTGCCACACGTCGTTCGCGGGGAAGATGCGGCAGTTCGGGGCCCCCGGGGGCGTCGCACCTACCCGGATGGGGGCCAGCCAGACGGAGACGGAGACGGCGACGCCGGCCGCCACCAGCACCACGCCGATCCTGCGCATCCACTTCCAATATCGGCGGGTGGCGCGAGCGAGCTAAGGCAGCCGGAGCGACTCGCCGGGGACGATCACCCCGCTCGTATGGTTGACCTGCTCGAGCTGGTCCACGACCGGGCGGGGATCTCCGTTCGGGCCCGCGATCCTCGACGCGATCGCCCACAACGTGTCGCCGGGGCGGACGACGTACGTCCGGCCGGGCCGAGCGTCGTGTCCGGAGCTCGCGGCCGCTGCTTTGGCCCCGAACGGGATCGCCACGGCGAGGGCCAGCGCACCCACCCGCCTCCATCGAACGCGTGTTCGCTTCACGAGAGTGAGTATCTCGAACGGACGTTCGGTTGTCAAG
>JBKOXF010000003.1:0-9773 GCA_046724795.1 Actinomycetota bacterium
GGGTTACAGGGCACCTCAAACACCTGACTGGATTGTTCCCGGTTCTTACCTTGTTCTCACATCTCCTCCAAAATCCTGATCCGGTCCTGTATCGGGGGATGCGTCGAGAACAGCTTCTCAAGGGTCGACATGTTCTCGCCTGGAACGCGCGAGGGCTGATCGAGCCAGAGATGCGCCGTCGCGTTGTTCGCGGAGCGCATCGCGTGATCGCTGGCAGCGACCTTTCGGAGCGCCGCCGCGAGCCCCGGCGGATAGCGCGTGAGCATGGCCCCCTCGGCGTCGGCGAGATACTCGCGTCGCCGCGACACCGCGAATTTGATGATCTGTCCCACGATGGGCGCGAGGATCAGCAGCACCAACCCGATGACGAAGAAGATCGCCTCGAGCCCGCCGCCGCTCCGATCGTCGCCGCGCCTTCCCCCCATGCCTCCCCACCAGAACCACCGCAGGAAGAATTCCGAGATGAGGACCACCGTCCCGACCAGCGTCGCCACCACGGTCCCGACGAGGATGTCGCGGTCGCGTACGTGCGACAGCTCGTGCGCCACGACCCCCTCGAGCTCCACGCGATTCATCATGTCCAGGAGGCCGCGGGTGACCGCGATCGACGAGTGCTCGGGATTGCGGCCGGTGGCGAACGCGTTCGGAGCGCGCTCCGGGACGACGTACACGCGGGGCTTCGGGATCCCCGCGGCGATGCAGAGGCCCTCGACCACGTTGTGCAGTCGCGGTTCCTGCTCCCGCGTCACCTCCTTCGCACGGGTGGACGCCAGCACGAGGCGGTCGCCGTACCGGTAGGACCCGATCGAGAGGAAGATCGCGATGACCAGGGCGGCGACGAGCCCGGCCACGCCGGTCGAGTAGAGCCATCCGAGGAAGAAGCCCAGCGCGCCCAGCAGCACGATGGCGCCGAGGATGAGGAGAGCGGTGCGGCGCTTGTTCCTGGCGATCTGCTCGTACAACGTTTACCGCTGCTGGAACTCCACGGAGACCGGACGCCCGGCCGGTTCGTCGATCTCGAAGAACTCGCGGGGCTGGAACGTGCCCGCCTTCGCCACGATGTTCGACGGGAACGACTGGATCCGCGTGTTCAGCTCCTGGACCTGGTCGTTGTAGAACTGGCGGGCGTACGCGATCTTGCCCTCGGTCGAGGTGAGCTCCTCCTGCAGTGCCAGGAAGTTCTCGTTCGCCTTGAGCTGCGGATAATTCTCCGCCACGGCGAAGAGCCGGCGGACTCCGGCGGTGATCTGGTTCTCCGCGTGGGCTTGATCCTGGACCGTTCCGGCCTGCTCCGCCGCGGCGCGGGCCCTGGTGACGTCCTCGAACAGCTCGCGCTCGTGGGCGGCGTAGCCCTTGACCGCTTCCACCAGGTTCGGGATGAGGTCGTAGCGACGGCGGAGCTGGACGTCGATCTGGGACCACGCGTTGTCCACGCGGGTGCGGAGCCGGATGAACCGGTTGTACGCGTAGATCGCCCACAGGACGACGAGCACCACGATCCCGATCACGATCCACAGGGCGATCACGAGTCAGATGGTACCGGGGCTAGGTCCGATCCGCGCCGGCGCACGTTCGGCACGTCCCGAAGATCTCCACCGTGTGGGACACGTCCCGGAACCCGGCCCGGCGAGCGACCCGCTCGGCGAGCTTCTCGATCTCCGGCCCCTCGAACTCCACCGTCCGCCCGCAGGACCGGCAGATCAGGTGATGGTGGTGCGTCTCGGCCGCGCACTGTCGGTACACGGTCTCCCCTGCCGGCGTGACCAGCACGTCGACCTCGCCCCGGTCGGCCAGCACTGCGAGCCGACGGTAGACCGTGGCCAGACCCACCGGGTGCCCTCCCGCCTTGAGCTCGGCGTGGATCTCTTGAGCCGAGCGGAACTCGGCACCTTCCTGCAACACGCCCGCGATCGCCTCGCGCTGCCTGGTGGCCCGCGGCCCACCCCGGTCCTTCTGCGTGGACTCGACCTTCATCTGGTTGCCACCCTTGCATGTCGGCGGGAGGCGCGCCGTCCGAACGCCATGGACAGGCCGAAGAGGACGAGCGCCGCCAACACGATCGTTCCCCCCGGTGCGAGTGTCCCTTGTCCCAGCGCAATGAGGAGGCCTCCCAGCGATGCAATGAGGCCGAGGCCGCAGGCGATCCACAGCGTCGCCCGGAACGAGTGAGCCAGTCGCGACGCCGCGGCAACCGGGATCACGAGCAGCGCCGAGATCAGGAGCAGGCCAACGGCGCGCATCCCGGCCACGACGAGCAACGCCGTGATACCGACCGTAAGGACGTTCAGCGCCTCCACGGGGAGGCCGGATGCTCGCGCCGACTCCTCGTCGAGGGCGACGGCGAGGAGCTCCTTGTAGAAGAGGGCCACCGCCACGAGGTCGACGGCGCACAACACCACCATCAGCGTGAGGTCGGATCGCGACGTGGTGAATACGCTGCCGAACAGGATGCCGATGGCCGACGCGTCGAATCGGTTCGTGGCGGACAGCACGACGACCCCCAGCGCGATGCCAAAGTAGAAGATCAGCGCCATCGAGAGGTCTCCGGCCAGGCGACCCTGGGCCCGAAGCCGTTCGAGGGCGACGGCGCCGAGCAGGGCCACCGCGAGCGCTCCCCACAAGGGGGACAGGCCGACGGCGATCCCGATGGCCACGCCGGCGAACGCGAGGTGTCCGACGCCGTCGCCGATCAAGGAGAGCTGTCGCTGCACCAGGAACGTCCCGACCGCTGGTGCGGTGATGCCCACGGCGGCGGCCGCGACGTATGCGCGGATGGCGAATGAGGTCGTGAAGAGGCTCACGCCCGACCTCCCAAGATCGCATGCACCTCGTCGTGCGTGAGCTCCCGGACGCGCTCGTCCGCCATGTCGATCACTCGATCGATGACATCGTGGAAGTCCTCGGGGTCGTGCGAGACGACGACCACGGTCCGGCCGCGCTCGGCGCGGGCCCGGAGCTCGTGGGCGATCACGGGCCGGAACCGCTGGTCGATCCCGGTGGTCGGCTCGTCCAGCAGGATCAGGGGCGGGTCGGATACCAGAGCTCGGGCCAGGACCGCGCGCTGCTGCTGTCCCCCGGACAGCTCGAACATGCATTCCTTGGAGAGATCGGTGAGGTCGACCGCGTCGAGGGCCTCCGCCACTCGGCGCCAGTCGTCTTTGCTCATCCGGCTGAACAGGTGCTTCTCAGGCACCAAGCCGGTGGCCACGACTTCCCCCACGGAGACCGGGAGTGACGTGGCGCCCCGGATCCGTTGCGGCGCATAGCCGATGCGACGCCGGACCGCCGGGTCGGACGGCGGTCGGCCGAGCACGGTGATCCGACCCGACCACGGCGTGAGCAGGCCGACGCAGAGCTTCAGGAGCGTTGACTTGCCACTCCCGTTGGGGCCGGCGATCACCACCGCCTCGCCGGAGAGGAGCTCGAGCGAGGCGTGCGACAGGATCGGTTCGGCTCCATACCCGAACGTCAGGTCCTCGAGCTTGACCGTCACCGACATTGCAGGCCCATCCTGAGGGCGGTCAGGTCGCCGCGCATCTCGGTCAAGTACGTCCCGTTCTTCGGTTCGAACTCGAGCGTTCCGAGCGGAAGAGCCGGGACGTGGAGGTCACCCGCGACGGACTTCCCGATCCGCTCGCCGTCCGCCGTCCCCTCGTAGAAGACGGCGGGCGCGGCGGTGCCGTTCCGGATGGCCGACTCGGCCGTCTGAAGCTGATCGGCGCTCGGTTCGGCCTCCGGGGTCAGTCCCTCGATCCCGAGCTGGTGCAGCCCGTACTGGTGCGCCAGGTATCCGAAGGCCTCGTGGGTGGCCACGAACGTGGTGAACCTGCACGAGGACAGCCCGGTCCGGAACTGAGCGTCCAGGCCGTGGAGGCTGTTCACGAGGGTCCTCGTCGTTCCGGTCAGTTCCGTTCGCTCCTTCGGATCGGCGCGTTCGAGCGCCGCGCCGATGCGCTCCGTCATCGTGGCCATGAGGGCGGGATCGAGCCACACGTGGGGGTCGGCCGACAGCCCTTTCTCGTTCGAGCTCCGGAGGTCCAGTCCCTTCGTGAGTTCGACGACGTCGCCCTGCGCGTTGCCCGCGGCGGCCTCGACCTGGGGTTGAAAGCCGAGGTACCCGAGGATGAGCACCACATCGGCCGTCTCGATCTGGCCGACCTGCTTCGCGTTGAGGTTCGTGTCGTGAGCCTCGACGCCCGGGGGGGTCAGGTCGATCACAAAGACGCGGGATCCGCCGATGGCCTGCGCCGCCCACGCCAGCGGGTAGAACGATCCGATCACCGAGACGGCGTCTCCGCTGCTCGATCGGCCGCACGCGGAACAGGCCATCGCCGTAGCGAGAACCACGACGGCGGTTCGAGCTGCGGTACGCACGTCGAGAGCATATCGACAATGATTCTCATTTGCAAAAAAAAGGGGGGCTCAGACCACCGTGGCTACTTGTCGGTAGACGGTCTCGAGCCGGTGGGCGACGCGGTCCCAGGAGAACTCGGCGGCTCGGGCCCGCCCGCCTTCGGACAGCCGGCCCGACAGAGCGGGATCGGTGAGTGCCCTTTCCACTGCGTCGGCCAGCGCACGCGGGTCGTTCGGCGGGACCAGGATCCCGTCGACCCCGTCACGGATGACCTCGTCGTAACCGGGGATGCGACTCGCCACCACTGGGACCCCCGCAGCCATCGCCTCCACCAGCACGATCCCGAAGCTCTCCTGCCCCAGCGCGGGCGCGACGAAGGCGTGGCATGAGGCGTGGTAGGCGGGGAGCTTCTCGTGCGGCACCGCGCCGAGCATCACGACGCGTTCGCGCGCCTCGGGCGAGAGCGCCGCGACCGCCCCGCGCTCCGCACCGTCGCCGGCCACGACGAGATGCACGTCGGGGAGCCTCGTCGCGAGGTCGGCGAACGCTCGGACCGCCACCGGGAAGCCCTTCTGCTTGTCGAGCCGCCCGACCCAGAGGATCCGTCGCCCTCCCGGGAGGTCGACCGGTAGGGCCTTGGCGAACAGCTCGACGTCGACGCCGTTCGGAACGATGCGCGTGGCGCTTCCGCCCCCGAACCTGGCGTCCATGAAGGACGCCGCGGCCTTCGACACCGCCACGCGGGCGGTCAACCGGCGCCACACGATGCGCAGAAGCGGCGACGCGAGCTGGATCAACCGCGACCGCTCGGCGAACGCGTGAAACGTTCCGACGACCGGCGCCGACGAGCGCAGCGTTGCGAACATGCCGGTCGACGGGGACAGCGGCTCGTGCGCGTGCACCACGTCCGGCCGGAACACCCGAAGCTCCCGCCCGATGCGCGCGATGGATCCGGGCGTGAAGCAGATCGGCGCGACGGTTCCCTGATAGGGGATGCGGAGCGCGCGGCCCACGATGCTGACGCTCTCCTCGCTCATCGAATGCAGGCTCGGCGCGAGGATCAGGACCTCGTGGCCGCGCGCCCGGAGGTTCGCGCTGAGTTGTCGCACGTGCACCTGGACCCCGCCAGGTGCATCCCACGCGTAGGGGCAGACCTGGACGATCCTCACTGGGTCAACAGTGACGGTTCCGCCACGGCCGCGGCTCCGTCTCCCCACGCCGGCTGGAACATGTGCCAGTCGGTCGGCTTCGCTGCGATCATCCGCTCGAACTCCGCGGCGAGCATCTTCGACAGGGCGGTGACGTCGGCGCGCATCTCGCCGGTGCGTTCGATCTCGATCGGATCGCTGATACGGCAGAGCCAGCCCGGATCCGTGGTGTAGATGGAGGCCGAGAGCAGCGGCGCGCCGGACGAGAGCGACAAGAGCGCGGGCCCCGCCGGGATCTGCCGTGTCTTGCCGAACATCTCGACGTCGACGCCCCGCCCGGTGAGGTCGCGGTCGGAGAGCAGGGCGAGGATCCAGTTGTCGGCGAGCAGTTCCATGAGCCGCGGGCCGACCCGTGTGTCGCCCTCTGGGTCGAGGGCGATGATCTTCATCCCGAGCTCCTCGCGATGCCGGAGGAACTGCTCGAACACGCGCGTGTTCGCGAGGCGCTCCGCGACCGCGCACATCTTGTAGCCGTTCCCGGCGAGGAAGCGCCCTGCGACGTCCCAGTTCCCGAGGTGCGCGAGCCCGATCACCACACCCTTCCCCTGCTCCAGCGCGCGATCGATGCCGGCGAGGTTCTCGATCTGGAAGCGGTTGTTGACCTCCTCCGCCGTCATCACCCGGGCCCGGAAGCTGTCGTACCAGTACCGGGCGTAGAGATCGAAGGCCTCCCGCGTCGCTGCTTGAACCAGCTCGGAGTCGGCGGGGCGGCCCAGCACCTGGGCGAGGTTCGCCGAGACAGTCGCGCGCATCGATGCCATGTACTCGAACCCGGCCCATCCGTACAGGCGGAACAGCGCCTTCGCGATCCGGGGCGGCCAGGTGGTGGCGACCCGTTCCATCGCTCCGTACTGGAACGCGGCGAGGCGTTCCCCGAGCGACTCGCGCTCCTCCATCAGGGACCCTGCGAGGCGACCTGGCGGGCGTCGTCGATCGCGGTGAACGTCACGAGCACGAGCACGGCTACCAACGCGCCGAGCAGCTCGCCGGTCAGGAGTCCCGCCGCGACCGCGACGTAGCGCCCCGCTCGGATCAGCAGGCTGTCCCGGACCCGGTACCCCAGCGCCTTGCCCTTGGCCCGCTCGTACGCGGCGACGAACGACACCCCGAGCGTGATCACGGCCAGCGCGGCGACCCAGTGATCCTCGTGGCGCATGGCGATGGCGATGGCGGCGAGGATGGCCCCGTCGAAGGCCCGGTCGGTGATCGAGTCGAGGAACCAGAGCAAGCGATCCTCGGTTCGCTGGGCCCGGACCGCGCCGAACAGGAGAGCCGCAGCCGCGCCCGCGGTGGCGACGCCCGCGATGCGCGGATGGCGTGCGAGCACGAGCCATGTGGCCAGACCGACGAGCGCGAACCCGGCCACGAGGAAGATCCTGGCCTGGGCGTCGGCCTGCTGCAGCATGCGGGGCAGCGCGTCCACCCGACCCATACGGCCGCGAGGGTATCATCGCTGCCTGTCCCGACCTCGACCCACGAAAGGCTCCGATGAAGACCTACGACCCCGACGACATCCGGAACGTTCTGTTGGCCGGCCACGGCGGCGCAGGCAAGACCACACTGTTGGAGGCGATGCTGTTCGGGACGGGCGCCATCACACGGATGGGCTCGGTGGAGGACGGCAACACCGTCTCCGACCACGATCCCGAGGAGATCCGCAAGGGCATCAGCGTGTCGCTCGGCCTCGCGCCCGTGGAGCACGACGGAGTGAAGGTCAACTTCCTGGATGCTCCTGGATACGCGGACTTCGTGGGGGACCTGTACTCGGCCGTGCACGCGGCCGACGCGATGATCGTGGTGGTCTCGGCGGTCGACGGCGTCGAGGTCCAGACGGAAGTGGCCTGGGAGCGCGCAGCGCTCGCCGGGATCCCCCGCGCCATCGTCATCAACAAGATCGACCGGGAGCGCGCGTCGTTCGACCGGACCGTGGACGAGTTGACCAAGGCGTTCGGGACGCAGATTGCGCCCGTGCAGTTCCCTTTGGGCGAGGAGCACAACTTCGAGGGAGTCGCCGATCTGCTCTCTCGCAAGGCGTACCTGTACTCGGGGGGCGCCACGGGGACCGAGGGCGAGTGGCCCGACGACATTGCCGGCAAGGCCGATCCGTACCGGGAGAAGCTGGCGGAGGCCGTCGCCGAGGCCGACGACGCGCTGCTGGAGAAGTACCTCGAGCAGGGTGAGCTCTCCACGGAGGAGATCGTCGGCGGGCTCAAGGCCGGGTTCGCGCAGGGTCGCGTGGCGCCGGTGCTCGTGACGTCGGCGTCGAAGCCGATCGGTGTGGATCGGGTCGTCTCGTTCATAAAGGACGTATTCCCGTCGCCCGCGTCGCGGACGGTCACCGTGACGAAGAAGGCCGGCGACGAGGAGGAACGGGCGAACGATCCCTCGGGACCGCTCACCGCACAGGTGTTCAAGACGGTGTCGGACCCCTACGTCGGGAAGATCAGCCTGTTCCGTGTGTTCTCCGGCCGGATGCGGCCGGACTCGTCGGTGCACAACGCGTCGCAGAACACGGAGGAGCGGATCGGCCAGCTGTTCACGCTGAAGGGCAAGGAACACGAGACGGTGTCCGAGGTGCCGGCCGGGGACATCGCCGCCGTAGCGAAGCTCGCCCACGCCACGACGGGCGACACGTTCACGACGAAGGGCGACGACGTCACGCTCCCCCCGTTCGAGTTGCCCGAACCGCTGCTGGCGATCGCGGTCGAGCCGAAGACGAAGGGCGACGAGGACAAGTTGTCGACGGGGCTGGCGCGTTCGCAGGAGGAAGACCCCACGATCCGGGTCGAGCGCAGCCCGGAGACCCACGAGACCGTTCTGTACTGCATGGGCGAGGCGCACATGGACGTGATCCTCGAGCGGATGAAGCGCAAGTTCGGCGTGGAGGTTTCCCACCGTCCGGCCCGGATCCCGTACAAGGAGACGCTGAAGGGGAAGGCTCAGGCCACCGGCCGATACGTGAAGCAGTCCGGCGGCCACGGACAGTACGGCGTGGCAACCATCGAGGTCGAGCCCCTCGAGCACGGCGGCGGGTTCGAGTACGTCGACAAGATCGTCGGCGGGGTCATCCCGAACCAGTTCATCCCGTCGGTGGAGAAGGGCGTCGTGAAGACGATGCAGGAGGGCGTCGCGGCCGGCTACCCGATGGTCGACATCCGTGTGACGCTGGTCGACGGGAAGTTCCACACGGTGGACTCCTCCGACATGTCGTTCCAGATCGCGGGCTCGATGGCGCTGCGCGAGGCCGCGGCTGCGGCGGGAGTGGCACTGCTGGAGCCGATCGTCGAGCTCGACGTCGTCGTCCCCGACGACCACACCGGCGACATCATGGGCGACCTGAACTCCAAGCGGGGCAAGATCCTCGGGATGGAGGGCACCGGCGCGGGCAAGCAGCGAATCCGGGCGACCGTGCCGCAGGCGGAGGTGGCCAGATACGCGATCGATCTGCGCTCACTGACCGGCGGCCGCGGCGCGTTCACGATGAAGTTCTCGCACTACGAAGAGGTGCCGCAGCACCTGGCGCAGAAGATCATCGACCAGCACGCGAAAGAGAAGGAAGAAGCCCACAAGTAGTCCGGGCGATCCCGGAGAGACTGCCAGGCCGGGCACGAAACACTCGAACGGCGCGGGACTCTTCGCCTAACACAACGCATCTCCCGCCGACATCGACGTCAATCGACCGAAGGTGCTTGCTTCTTCCAGCGCGTTTGGCAGCATGCGGAGGCATCTCTACTCTCCTGCGCTTCCGCCCAGACCCTGGAAGGAGTCATCCATGCCCGGCTTCTGGCGAACGATGGCGCGCGGCGCGACGCTCGTGGTGGTCTCCAGCGCACTCCTGCTGACGATGGAGGGTACGGCGCCGGCGTCAGCGACCACTCGCCCGGAACACAAGATGCTCCGCCTCGTGAACGGGGATCGCCGATCGCACGGTATCCGGACGCTTCGAACATCTGCGGCGATCACGAAACTGGCCCGCCACCACAGCCGCCGGATGGCCAAACAGGGGATGCTCTTCCACGATTGCATCACGTGCATCATGCAGCGTCGCGGCTGGTCGGCGATCGGTGAGAACGTCGGCTACGGGGGGACGGTCCGGCAGATCAATCGGTTGTTCATGCACAGCCCTCCGCACAGGGCAAACATCCTGAGCACCCGCTACCGGAGGGTCGGGATCGGCATCGTGCGCGCACGTGGACTGTTCTGGGTCACAG
>JBKOXF010000095.1:0-5064 GCA_046724795.1 Actinomycetota bacterium
GGATCGGCGCGGAGCTCGACGCGCTGTGGGCCCTGACCAGACGAAACGTCACTCAGGCGGAGAAGGGCGGGGGCGTCCCGGGCCTCGGCGGGTCGGTGTTCAAGCTGTTCTACAGCGAGGCGCGGGCTCGGCTCGGCGACCTCGCGCTGCGCATCCTCGGACCGGACGGCCTCTCGCTCGAGAACGATCACGTGAAGGCGTGGGTGCAGTCGATGTCGCTCACGATTGCGGCCGGAACGTCGCAGATCCAGCGCAACATCGTGGCGGAGCGGATCCTGGGGATGCCGAAGTGAACTTCGACCTGTCACCGGAGGAGCGCGAGCTCCAGCAGTGGGTTCGCGAGCTCTGCGCGCGCGAGTACCCCATGGAGCGGCTCCGCGCGAACGCTGGGAAGGTCGACCTCGCGGCGTGGAACGCGTTGTGGGACGCCGGGATCTTCTCGATCGTCACCGACGGGGACGACGGTGTGGCTACCGGGCTCAAGGACACGGTGCTCGCGTTCGAGGAGCTCGGGCGGGCGCTCGTGCCCGGGCCGCTCGTGGGGACGATCGACGGCCGCGATCACAAGGTAACGGGCGTGGTCGCCCGGGAGACACGGGTGATCGACCACCTCGAGTCGCTCGACGAGTTGCAGGTGATCGACGGCGCCGGGCTCTGGCTGATCGAGGACGTCGGGCAGGTGGAGGCCGAGCCCATCGACGATCCCCTCGACCCGCTCACGCCGCAGTACCGCGTGCTCGGGCTGCCGCAGGGCGCCCCCGACGGGCCGGCGGAGTCCGCGGCGCGTCGGTGGATCGAGGGGGCGGCGCTGACGGCGGCGATGCAGGTCGGGATCGCCGCGCGCTGCACCGAGCTCGCCGTGGCCTACGCAAAGGAACGCGAGCAGTTCGGAAAGCCGATCGGATCGTTCCAGGCCGTGAAACACATCTGCGCCGACATGCTGGTGCGAGCCGAAGTGGCGAGGGCCGCCGTCCACGCCGCGGGTGTGATGCTGGACGATCCCTCGAGCGGGGATCCGGCGCGGGCCGCCGCCGCGGCCAAAGTGGTCGCCGACGAGGCGGCGTTCCGCAACGGAAAGGACTGCGTGCAGGTGCACGGCGGGATGGGGTTCACGTGGGAGGTCGACTTCCACCTGTACCTGAAGCGGGCCGCGGTGCTGTCGCAGCAGTTCGGGACGGCGTCACAACACGCGGAGGCGATGGCGGCGTGGCTGTGAGGCGCGACCGCGACCGGCAGCCCGTCGTCGTCGGCATCCACTCGCTGCCGTTCTCGAAGAACATGGGCATGACCGAGCGCCGCAGCGGCGGGATGGCCATCCTCGGGGCGCTGCAGGACGCGGGCCTCGCCGTCGAGGACGTCGACGGCCTGACTCGGTACGTGTGGCAACCCACGACCGAGATGGAGATGGCCCGCGTGATCGGGCTGCCCAACCTCCGGTTCTTCGGGGCGCAGGACTACGGCGGAGGCGCGGGTGCTCCCACGCTCGCGCTCGCCTGCATGGCCATCGAGCTCGGACTGGTCGACACGATGGTGGTGTGGCGGTCGCGGAACCGCTCGAGCGGCGGTCGCCCGTGGGCCGAGGTCTTGATGGCTGCGGGCCAGGACCAGTTCGAGCGGCCGTTCGGGATCGTCCGGCCGGCGGACGGCTTCGCGTTGATCGCGCGCGTGCTGATGCACACGTATGGCTGGACCCGCGAGGATTTCGGCCGCGTCGCGATCTCCGTTCGTGAAATGGCCCTGCGCAACCCAGGCGCGATGATGCACGGCCGCCCGCTGACGATGGAGGAGTATCTGGCCTCGCGATGGATCGCAGAACCGCTGTGCCTGTTCGACAACTGTCTCGAGACCGACGGCGCGATGGCCATGGTGCTGACCACCGCCGAGCGGGCACGTTCGCTCGACGTCACGCCGGTCCACGTCACCGGCTACGCGTTCGGCAGCGGGCCCCAGGTCTACGCCATGACGAACGTGTACGAGGATATCGGGCGATCCCCGAACGCCTACGTCGCCCCGGAGCTGTGGAAGAACACCGAGCTCGGTCCGTCCGACGTCGACGTCGTGGAGATCTATGACGCGTTCACGCCGCAGATTCCTCTGTTCTTCCAGGAGTTCGGGTTCTGCGAGGAGGGCGCCGCGGCCGACTACCTTCGTGAGGAGAAGAACCCGCCGTACAACACGAGCGGTGGGGGGCTGTCCGAGGCGTACGTGCACGGGTTCAACCTGCTCGTGGAGGGGGTGCGGCAGGTTCGCGGCGAGTCGACGAGGCAGGTGGACGACGTCCGGCACTGTCTCGTGACGAGCGGGAACGTCGTCCCGACGGGGGCGATCGTGTTCTCGAAGGAGCCGTGGTGAGCCCTGTCGAAGCATTGCCGCCGCGCCCGGTTCCGGACCTCGACACGCAGGCCTTCTGGGACGCCGTCGAGGAGCGGCGATTGGTCGTGCCGCGGTGCACGTCGTGCGGGAAGTGGATCTGGCAGCCCCGCCCGATGTGTCCGTCGTGCCGCACGCCCGATCCGAAGTGGACCGAGGTGACTGGCGACGGCGTCGTCGCGTCGTGGACCGTCCTCCATCCGCCGGTGCTGCCGGTGTGGGCGGACCAGTTGCCGTTCGTGGTGTTGCTCGTTGAACTCGACGAGGGCGTCCGGATGATCGGCCAGCTCGTGGACGACGGGGGCCGGCTCGTGCGAACGGACGGCACCGCGGAAGCCATTGACTTCGGTTCCCGCGTGTCGCTCCGGTGGCGCGACGACGAGTCCGGCCAGACCCTTCCGGCGTGGACGCTGGTCGGATAGGTTGCGCCACATGAGCATGCTCGAGGCGGGGAACCTGTGGGAGCTGATCGAACGGCGTGCCGAGGCGACGCCGGACGGGCAGCTCGCGGTGGATCAGGCCGGGCGCACGATCACGTTCGCCGAGTACCGCGCCGCGTGCGAGCGCGCCGCGGCCGGCGTGCTGGGCCTCGGTGTCGGCGAGGGGACAGTGGTCTCCTGGCAGCTCCCGACGTGGATCGAGTCGATGGTGCTGGTGGGTGCGCTGTCGCGACTCTCCGTGCTGCAGAACCCCATCCTCCCGATCCTGCGCGAGCGCGAGGTGGGGTTCATCGTGCGACAAGCCGGTTCGAAGCTGCTCGTCGTCCCTTCGACGTTTCGCGACTTCGCCTTCGGGGCGATGGCCCGCGGGCTCGCTGACCAGGTCCAGGGCCTCGAGGTGCTCGTCTGCGATCGCTCACTCCCCGAAGGCGATCCTTCTTCGCTGCCCCCGCCCTCGCTGGTGAGCGCCGACCCTCCGGTGCGATGGTTGTTCTACACGAGCGGCACGACGGCCGACCCCAAGGGCGCGCAGCACACCGACCTCACGGTCGCGGCGGCCGCGCGGGGCATGGCCGAACGCCTTGCGCTGCAAGGGGAAGACCGCAGCGCCCTGGTCTTCCCGTTCACGCACATCGGCGGGATCATCTGGCTGTTCGCGGGACACATGACCGGCTGCACGCACCTCATCGACGAGGCCTTCGACCCCGTCGGCACCACTGAGTTCCTCCAGGGCGAGGACGCAACGCTTGCCGGCTCGGGCACGCCGTTCCACATGGCCTACCTGAAGTACCAGCGTGAGCATCCGGAGTTCCAGTTGTTCCGGCGCGTCCGTGCGTTCCCGGGCGGGGGCGCGCCGAAGCCGCCGCAGCTGCACTTCGACATCAAGAAGGAACTCGGCGGCGTGGGGATCGTCAGTGGCTACGGGCTCACCGAGTCGCCGATCCTCACGATGGCGAGCGTCGACGACACCGACGAGGTCCTGGCGAACACCGAGGGCAGGCCCACGCCGGGCGTGGACATGCGGGTGGTGAAGCTCGACGGCGGGATCGCTGCGCCGGGCGAGGAGGGCGAGGTCCGTGCGAAGTCGCCGCAGCTCATGAAGGGCTACCTCGACTCGTCACTCGACGCGGACGCGTTCGACGAGGAGGGCTACTTCCGAACCGGCGATCTGGGGAGGCAGGACACCGGCGGGAACCTCACGATCACGGGCCGGCTGAAAGACGTGATCATCAGAAAGGGTGAGAACATCAGCGCGAAGGAGCTCGAGGACCTCCTGTTCCAGCACGAGGATGTGGCGGACGTCGCGGTGGTCGGCCTCCCCGATCCCGAGCTCGGGGAATACGCGTGCGCGGTCGTAGCGCCGGCCGGCGGCGCGCCCGACCTCGAGACGCTCACCGTATTCCTTCTGGAGAAGGGGCTGTCGAAGCGGAAGCTGCCGGAGCGGCTGGAGATCGTCGACGTCGTCCCGCGCGGCCCCGCGGGCAAGATCCAGAAGCGCGAGCTCGTCGAGCGGTTCAAGTGACCGCCTCCGACACGGTCACGCTGTCGTTCGACGGGCCGGTCGCCGTGGTGTCTCTGAACCGCCCCGATCGGCACAACGCGTTCAACGACGAGATGGACGAGCGGTTCTTCGACATCCTCGCGGAGTTGCACGAACGCGACGACGTCATCGCCGTGGTCTGGCGCGGGGAGGGGAAGTCGTTCTCGTCCGGCCGCGACACGAAGGAGCTCGGGAAGCGCGCGAAAGGCGAGTCCGACCTGGAGTTCATCCAGGCGGGGCACGATAAGACGCGTCTGCTGTTCACGATGCCCGCGCCGGTGGTGGTGGCACTGAAGGGTTGGGTGCTCGGCGGTTCGTTCGAACGTGCACTATTGTGCGACATCCGGATCGCCGCCGACGACGTGCGGATGGGCCTGCCGGAGACGGCGCACGGTGTGATCCCCGACAGCGGGGGAGTGGCGCGGCTGTTCCAGATCGCCGGGCATGGCGTGGCGAGCGAGCTCGCACTGACCGGCCGGATCATCGACGCCGAGGAGGCGCTGCGCCACGGGATCGTGTCGCGCGTCGTTCCGACGGATGAGCTCGACAAGGCCGCGATGGAGCTCGCGCACGACATCGCGAAGCGCCCGCCCCTCGCGATCAAGATGGCGCGGCGCGTCATCTCCCAGCTCGCCACCGCCGAGGTCGACCGCTCGATGTACGAGGAGATGCTCGCTCAGACCGTCGTCATGTCCAGCGACGATTACAAAGCAC
>JBKOXF010000072.1:0-7088 GCA_046724795.1 Actinomycetota bacterium
GGCAGGTCCGGGGACAGCAGCTCCTCGGCCACCGCGAGGAGCTTGGCTCCGGCGGCGTCGATGCGGCCGGCGACATCCTCCAGATATGTCTCCAGGTCGGTGCGCCGAGGGAGCGCGAGGACCGATGGGATCGCTCCGGCCCGCCACACCCCGAACAGCGTCACGAGAAGCTCGGGAGAGGTCGATCCCAGGAGGCACACCGGGTCCCCGGCCACCACGCGGTTCGCACGGAGGCCCCCGGCGGCACGACGAGCGGCAACCTCGAGATCCGCGAACGTCATCGGCTGCTCGTTCAGGTTCCGGTCGAGGACCGTGATCCCATGGGGCGACCGAGCAGCTCGCTCGAGCGCCTGCGGGATGGTGGAGACGCCGAACGCCTCCTCGGGCATCCTGTAAGAAGGGGCACCCATCGCGGCGCGTAGCTTACCGTTTGCCCCGATGCGCTCAGAGTGGGACGGGTGGACCCGTGGGGGGCGGTACGGGGTCGAGGCGGTGTTCCGGGCCGGATTCCGGATGCGCTTCGTGGGGCTCGAGCACATCCCCGAGGCGGGAGGCGCGCTGCTCACGTACAACCACGTGAGCGTGCTCGATCCGCTGATGGTGGGGCTGGGTGCCGCCCGGAGAGGCCGTCCGGTCCGGTTCCTGGTGCTGACCGACGACTACGAGCGTCCCGTCGTGGGGTGGACCTTCCGCCGAACCCGGCAGATCCCGATCAAGCGGGGCCTCGGCGATTGGACGGCCATCGAGCAGGTCGCGGAGGTGCTGCGGGGGGGCCAGCTCGCCGGGATGGCGCCCGAGGGAACCGTCGGTCTCGGCGGGGAGATCCAGGCCGGCAAGCGCGGCGCGGCGCGGATCGCCCTGTCCGCGGGTGTGCCGGTCGTGCCCGTGGGGATCTGGGGGACGAACGAACGGTGGGGGAAGCACGGGCCGAGCTGGGAGCTCCGGCGGCCGGCCGCTGCGGCCGTGTTCGGCCCGCCGATCGTGGCGGATGGCGGACCGCGTTCGATCCCCGACACGTCCCGGATGACCGAACGGATCATGGCCGGGATCGCCGAGGTGGCGTCGCGAGCCCGAGCCGAGGCGGCCCTGGTCTCGGGCCCACGCGGGACGGTACCCTGACCTTTCTCATGGGAACCGCGCAGGAGACCACGGCCCGCGACCCCTTCCGGTACCTCATGAAGCTGGCCACGGAGCGGCCGGTGGCCAGGTACCGGGCGGGAGCAGAGCACGCGTATCTCGTCAGCGATCCCGAGCTGATCAAGCACGTACTCGCCGACAACGCCGCGAACTACACGAAGGACACCGCGGTGAACCGGGTGTTCAAGAACGCGGTTGCCGACGGCCTGCTCACGAGCGAGGGGACGTTCTGGCGGCATCAGCGAAAGCTCATGCAGCCCGCGTTCCGTCGTGAGCGTCTGGCCGTCCTCGGCGGGCTCGTCACCGAGACCACCGGGGCCATGCTGATGCGGTGGAAGGCCGTCGCCGATTCCGACAGCGTCGTCGAGGTCTCCGAGGAGATGAGCGCCCTCACCATGCAGACCACGGCGAAGGCGCTGTTCGGTGCGGACATCTCCGGGGAGGTCGAGGAGGTCGGTCGCAAGATCGCTGCCGCATTGACCATCCTGGTGTCGCCGGAGCGCGCGGAGTTCCAGCAGGCCTACGAGCAGCTCGACTCGCTCGTCGCGGCGATCGTCGACGAGCGGATGCGCGTCCCCAGCGATTCCATCGACCTCCTATCGATGCTGATGGAGGCGAAAGACGACACCGGTGAGGGGATGCCTCGGCGCCAGCTCCTCGACGAGATCATCACGTTGCTCCTGGCGGGGTACGAGACCACGGCCAATTCGCTCGGTTGGACGTGGTACCTCCTGTCGCGGAACCCGAAAGCCTTGCGGCGCATGGAGATCGAGGTTGACGCCGTGCTCGGAGGCCGAGTCCCGTCGACCGAGGATCTGACGCTCCTGCCGGAGACCCGGCGCGTCCTCGAGGAGTCGCTTCGCCTCTATCCGCCCGCGTGGATCCTGGGTCGACGTGCGCTCGGACCCGACCGCCTCGGCGACGTCGACGTTCCCGCGGGGAGCGTTCTGGCGATGAGCCCGTACATCGTGCATCGGCTGGAGCGCTACTGGCCCGATCCCGAAACCTTCGAACCCGATCGCTTCCTCGCCGGGCGGATGCCGGGGAAGCATCCGTTCGCGTATTTCCCGTTCGGCGGCGGCCCGCGTCTGTGCATCGGACACAACTTCGCGATGCTCGAGGCGCATCTCATCGTCGCGACCATCGCGCAGCGGTACCGGCTCCGGCTGGTGCCCGGTCACCCCGTGGAACCGGAGCGGCTGTTCGTGCTCCGTCCCCGGGGCGGGCTGCCGATGACGATCCACTCCCGGTGAAGCGCGCGCCGCGCGCTCGACGATCTCGAAAGGACCCGACGATGGGCCTCGTGGTGTGGGGCGTCCTGCTGGGCGCGGTGGTGGCGTACCAAGGGTTGTGCTTGGTGAGCCCCGACGACAGATGGCCGTCGTTCAGCCACATCCTGCAGAGCGTGACGAGCAACACTGCCGGGCGATGGATCCTGTTCGGGCTGTGGCTGTGGTTGGGGTGGCATCTGTTCGTCCGAGGTTGGCAGACGTTCTTCGGGGGCTGATGACGTGCTCGCTTCCACCACGACGCTGCTCAGCCAGGACCTGTTGCCCACGGTCCTCGTCTTTGCAGTGGTCGTCTGGGTCCTGGTCCAGTACGGACGTCGGGCGCGCATCACCGAGCGGAGTTCCGGCGTGAACATCGTGGTGCCGCTCGGTGTGCGCCTTCGCGTGCTCGTGACGACCGTCGTCGGTGGCTACGGGGTGTTCGCCGTGCTCTCCGCAGGCATCTCGATCCTGGCCGGCGAATCGGCCGGGTACATCCGCGACGCGCTGATCGGCGGCGCGGCGCTCGCGTTCGCTGTCGTCGCCCCGCTGTTCGCCGCGGCGACGGTGTTGGAGTACAGAAGGAACACCGCCGTTCCTCCGAACCGCCCAGCTCCCGAATAAACTGCCCTCACACTGTCGGGGGGAACCAGATGGCCGGATCGATCCGGAGCCGCGTGGCGTCGCTCGGGGTGGTCTCGTTCCTGTTTCTCACCACGGCCTGCTCCGGTGGCGGCCCGAAAGGTCCGACTCCGACGGTGAACGGCGTGGTCAGCTTCGACGTGAACCAGGTGCGGGGACACGACTTCCCGCCGCCCAAAGCCGACCCGGCGACCGTCTGCGGCAGCGACACGGCTCAGTACGCTCTGGAGCTCCTGTCGACGCCGCCGCAGGACGCGAAGGTCAACAACGAGTGGGCGCCGATCATCCCTGCGCCGCTCCCGGGCGGGACTTCGCGCCAGGGGTTCGGCGGCGCCTCGATGCCGGCCCAGGGAGTGGTCGGACCGCCCAAGGTCAACACGAGCTCGTTCTTCGCGGGTGACCTTCCGTTCACACATCCGTTCGAGAGCGACTACACCACGAACATCCAGCTCGATCCGCCCTTCAAGGGCCTCGCCCAGACCCAGGTCGCGACCGACATCCCGAAGGGATCGATACACAGCGAGCTCCCACGGGGCCTGTTCCCCAACGATCCAGACGGCAACCTGTCGGGGTTCCTGCCGCAGCAAGGCGATCGCATCGCGACCACGGGACAGTGGATCCTCGACTGTGGGCACGCGGACTACCACAGCGAACTCCACAACATGGAGTTCCTGGCGTTCGGGCACGCGGAGGGCAGCGAAACGGTGGCCCACGCGTTCGCAGAGCCCTACGACGTCACGAACCTGTTCGTGATGGATCCCTCGCTGGTGACAGACTTCTCGGACGACTCGCGGTTCACGGAGAGCGTGTCGCAGCCGTTCGGGCCCTACCTCTACAACGAGCTGGTGGGGATCGCCACGGCCGCGATCCAGACCGAGCACCCGTTCGCGCACAACCTCATCATGCCGACGCCCACGCAATGGCCGCCCTGGTACGTCTGTGCGCCGCCGGGCTCGTCGGGGTCGCTGGACTACTCGTCGCACTTCACCACCCGCCCCGGCGTGTCCGTGGCCGCGACGCCGTACCCCGACGTCGGCTGCGTCCGTTTCCAGGCCACCGTCGACTCGTCGTTCGAGCCCTATGAGCCCCACCTCAACTCGTGCCCGATCTCCTGGACCGACCTGCTGCAGGCGGCGTCCACGGCCGGCCTGGGGGGGCTGGACTTCGTCAAGGCCATCAGGGACAAGACGCCCCCGGCGTTCCGGTCGACCCTCATCCCAGTGGTGAAGAGAGGGCCCTCGTTCGACTGCTTCGAGCCGTTCAAGGTCCCTCGGGCGGGAGGCTCATCTGGTGAGCAGACCTTCCCCGACGGGTCGCAGCCCTTCCCGTTTTACGGTGACATCACCGTCACGCGGAAGTAGCTCGAGCTATTTGATTCGGGCCCTTCCACGGAATACCGTCTCCCCGCAGCCAGGGGACTCAGAGAGAGGGGTGCCGTGAACTCAGAGAGAGGGGGTGCCATGCGCACCGAGGGGCAGTGGGTTGCGCGGGAGGCCACGAAATACTGGTGGGTGTTCCTGTTGGCGGGGATCGCGTGGATATTCATCTCGTGGCTGGTGCTACGGATGAACATCACATCGATCACCACCGTCGGGATCCTGATCGGAGTGCTGTTCGTCCTCGCGGCCCTCCACGAGGTGATGCTCGGGTCCGTGACGCACGGGGGCTGGGCGGTCTGGCACTACATCTTGGCCGTCATCTTCTTCCTGGGCGGGTTGTGGGGATTCATCCGTCCCCAGAACACGTTCTTCGCGCTGGTCTCCGTCCTCGGCCTCGTCCTGATCCTGTATGGGACCTTGGAGATCGTCCAGTCCATCGCCACGCGCGCCGTGAACCAGTGGTGGTGGGTCGGGCTGATCGCGGGCATCCTGCTGGTGCTGCTGGCGTTCTGGGTCTCGGGGTCCAATCGCGTCTACAACCTGACGGCGCGCACGTATCTGATCCTGTTCTTCGTGGGGTTCTTCGCGCTTTTCAGAGGCATCTCGCAGATCGTGCTTGCGTTCAGCATCCGACACGCAGGCAGGGAGGCCGAGGCGGCCCTTTCGGCCTGACGGAACGCCTCCCGGCTGGAGGCGCGAAGGCAGCGTGCCGGCCCCCGAGTGTCTTTGACGCCGTCCGGGATAGGGTCGGGTGGCGCAGGACGGAGATCGCGCCACCCTCGCTGGGGGCTCGCCGCGGTCGGCGCTAATCCTCCTCGACCAGTCGCACGTACCCCGTCCGACCCACGGCCTCGAGGTCCCAGCGATGCTGGAACGCCCGGAGCCCCCGGATACGGATCCTGCCGATCTGTTCGGGGATGTCGGGGTGGGCCACGAGCTCGCCGCTGCGCACGTCCAACCCGAGCATCGAGGTGATGAAGGCGAAGGGCGCCGCGGTGGCCCACGCTTGTGGACTGCACGCGGTCGGATAGGGGACGGGGAACCGGCCGATGCTTCGGTCGAAACCCGCGAAGGCCTCGGGCAGTCGATGCCGCGAGAACGTGGCCGCCTCGAGGAGCGCGAGCGAGATGCGGTTGGCGTCTTCCCGGTACCCATAGCGGTATAGGCCGAGCGTGGCGAGCGCGTTATCATGCGGCCAGATCGTCCCGAGGTGGTAGCCGATGGGGTTGAAGCCGGCGTCCCTGGTTGACATCGTCCGAACGCCCCAGCCGGAGAACATCGCGTCCGACATCAGGTGACCAGCGACGATCCGGGCCCGGTCCTCAGGGACGATGCCGGAGGCAAGGAGATGCCCCATGTTCGAGGTCATGGAGTCGATCTGTCGCTTGTCGCCGTCGAGCCCGATCGCGTAGTAGCCGCCCCGGTCTTGGACCCAGTAGTCCCGATTGAAACGCTGCTGGAGCTGGGTCGCTTCGGCGCGGAGCCTCGAGGCCCACGCTGGATCGCCGTACACTTGCTCCGCGAGTTCCGCCACCCGCAGCTTGGCGTCGAACGTGTACCCCTGGGCCTCCGCGATGGCGATGGGGAGGAAAGGGATGCGCCCGTCGGCGAACTGGACGCCGTCCCACGAGTCCTTCCAGCATTGATTGCCCAGTCCCTGGGGCGAACGCGTCTGGTATTCCACGAACCCGTCGCCGTCGCGGTCGCCATGCTCGTCGATCCACCGGAGGGCTCGCTCGACGTTCTCCCGCATCCCGTGCACCACTGCGTCGTTCCGGGTCCATCGCCAGTAGAGCGACAGGAGGATCAGCCACAGTTGTGTTGCGTCGGTGTTCCCGTAGTAGGGGAAGTGCGGCTTGAGCCCGCGCAGGGTGAGCTCGCCGGTCCGAAGCTCGTGAGGGATCTTGCCCGGCTCCTGGTCGCTGAACTCGTCGAGCTTCGTGCCCTGCAAGAAGGCGAGCGCCTCCAGGCCACCGAGCGCAAGCTCCGGTCCCACCCAGATGGACATCGCGGCGGTGACCAGCGTGTCCCGGCCGAACAGGGTCATGAACCATGGCAGGCCGGCCGCCGGGAGGGCGAACTCGGTGTCGGAGCCGGGGAGCGTCCCCGTGATCCGCAGGGCGGCGAGGTCGGCGATCGACTGGTGGAACAGCGCTTCCAGGTCGCCGGAGTCCGATTCGAACTCGGGGGCCTGCTCGATCCATCTGGTCAGGGAGTCGTCGGCCTTCTTCCTGCTGTCGCCGAAGTTCTCGTGAACCTGCTCCTCCGGCGCACGCGGATGCTCAACGTCGATCCGGAGGGTGGTCTCCCAGTCACCTCGCGCGGGCATGACCACGTCCCACACGAGGGCGTCCCCATCGATGCGTCCCACGTCCATGCCTCTCACGTGGGTGGTCGCCTTGAAGCCGTCGGTCGCATATGCGAAGGAAATTGTTCCGGCGCCCGGATTCCGCTCCGTCGTGGTCTGGTCGGCCCGATCCCGGACAACGTCTTTGATCTCGAAGAGGTCGGCGAAGTCGGTCCCCACCTCCAATCGCAGTTCGAAGTGCACGGGATGATCGTTGAAGCTGTGCATGGTGATCTTCTCTTGGACGCCCCCGCCGACAAATCGCTCCCGTCGCACCGAGATCGTGTTCTTGGCGGCCTCCGGCAGGTCTGGGTT
>JBKOXF010000044.1:0-19489 GCA_046724795.1 Actinomycetota bacterium
GCCTAACGGAGGAAATGATCGAGCACGCTGCCGGCGAGGGCCTCCTCTCGTTCCACCGACTCGACGAGTACGTGGCGTACCAGCCGGGTCCGCGGTCGGAACGGTCGTTCGCCCAGTTCCAGGCGAGCCTCGGTTCGGGAGGGGAATCCCTACCGACCGTGTACGAAGTGCTCGGGCTTCCCAAGCCCGACCCCTCGACCCCGATCCACATCGACGAGGAGGAGATGCTCACGCGGTTCCTCGATGTGTGGCGGTCCGCTCCCGAACCGGAGTCGCCCATACGAGCAGCGCGCCTGATGGCGCAAGGCGCCCGGGCGGCGATGATGGGCTGGGCGGAACTGGTCGACGAGCAGCTCGCCGAACCCGCCCGGCAGCGTCTACTCCGAGGTGAGCTGGTCGAGTTCCCCGACGAGGTCCGCATCACGATGGCGAAGGCGACGAACCTCGTGCCCCAGATGTTCCTGTGGCTGAGCGCCCGGTTGCTCGAGCATCGGAGCGTCAACGGGATCGTCGAGGGATTCGAGCAGTTCCTCGCGTCGCGCGGACTGGCGCCTGCGCCCGACCCGCTCGGCCCTCCCGCGATCGTCTTCGTCGATCTGTCCGGGTTCACACGTCTGACGACGGAGCTCGGCGACGAGTCCGCCGTTCGGGCTGCCGCCTCGCTCCAACGCCGTGCCGACGAATCGGCGACCCGGCACGGTGGTCGACTCGTGAAACTTCTGGGAGACGGCGCATTGCTTCGAGCGGCGGACGCCACCGCCGGCGTGGGAACGGCGCTCGACCTCGTTGGGGCACCGAACGCCGGGGGGGCGATCTCGTCGCACGCGGGTGTCCACATCGGCCCTGTGATCGAGCGTGACCTCGACGTCTTCGGGCAGACCGTGAACCTTGCATCCCGGATCGCCGACGTCGCGGCGCCGGGCGAGGTACTCACGAGTCAGGACGTCGCCGAAGCGGCCGACGGGCGCGCCTTCGAGTTCCAGGCCGTGGGCGACGTCGACCTGAAGGGGATCTCGGGCCCCCTTCCGCTCTTCCGCGCCAGTCGCGTCAGGGTCACGCGCTAGCGGTGGGAGGAACTACTCACCTCGGAGGCCAGGTTCCGAGAGGTGCGCCGATCTCCCACTCGTGGCCGAACGGATCGATGATCCGGCCCACCCGCCAGCCGTGCTCGGCGCGCACCGGGGACGTCTCTGTCGCTCCCGCGCCGACCGCTCGTCGATGGACGGAGTCCGGATCCTCGACGACGAGCAGCGTCCGGCTGGTGGCTCCGTCGATCGCTCGAGGGCTGAGCCGCTTCATCGGGGCGGAGCTCGGAGCCACCCAGAACGCCGCATCGCCCACCCCGATCTGCGCGACCACGTCGTCCCCATCACCTACGAGGTGAAGCACGGTGGCTCCGAACGCGGCTTCGTAGAACGAGAGGGCCTCGCGGGGCGTGTCGACCCACAGCTCCGGCTGGATGCTCGTCATCGTGCCCTCCGATCGCTGTCGTAGGCTATCCAACTCTGTCGTGGTGGTGCGCCTCGTCGGATCGCCGCCCGGACGTACCCGACGTATTGATCTGTCGAACGACTCGCAGGCACCGATCGGGCCTCCGCAAGGCAACCGTTCTCATAACGTTCATCTCCTCGTCTGGCTCCTCTCATCGCGCTCTCATCCCCGGCCCCTTCAATGGGCCGAGAGGAGGTGATGACGATGATTCGATGCCCTGTCTGCGAGTCGCCCCGCGTGGTCGTGGTCGTCGCGCCGGGCCGCCGAGCATTCTGCGTGCGGTGCGGTAGTAGGTGGATCCAGGAAGGAACCCACCAACGTCGGGTCAGTCGATCCACCCGTCGGGCCAGGGGGATCGGGGTTCCGTCCGTGGGGGCCTGACCATGTCGACCCCGCACTACGAGCTCGTCGTGCTCGGCCGGTATCCGAGTCTGGTGTCGCGGGGCGACCCGCAAGTGGCGGTGGAGGTCCGGGTGGCGCGGGATCATCGCCTGGCGAACTGCGGCACCATCACGCTTCGCGAGAGCGAGTGGAGCCGCTTCGCCGGGCCCTCGAGCGAAGCCCGGACCTCGACGTAGACGTCGTGCAGTGGCCGGATCGCCTCTACACGCTGGCCTGAGCGTCCGCCGAACTCGGGAGGTCCCCCGCGGCCTCCCGCGCCACCGGGAGAACGACCGTGAACGTCGAGCCCGCCCCCAACACGCTTCGAACCCGGACGTCTCCCCCGTGCAGTTCCGCCACGTGGCGGACGATGGAGAGCCCGAGCCCGGTGCCGCCGGTCTGTCGTGACCGTGCCGGGTCGGCGCGGTAGAAGCGTTCGAAGATCCGATCCAGATCGCGGGACGCGATCCCGATCCCGGTGTCCACGACGTCGAGCACCGCCGCCTCGTCCTGGATCGAGAGCGAGACTCGCACCTCACCTCCGGAAGGCGTGTAGTGGATGGCGTTGTCCACGAGGTTGTTCACGAGAAGCCCCAGGTCCGCCTCGGCGCCGAGTACCGCCACCTCGACGAGCGGTTCCACGACGAGCCGGAGCCCAGCCGTGTCGGCGCTCGGCCGGAGGCGATCGGTTTCCTCTGCGACCACCCGATCCATCGACACGGTGGTGAGCTCGGGCCGTTCGCCCTCCAATCGGGAGAGGTCGAGGAGGTCGCCGACGAGCCGCGAAAGGCGCTGCGACTCGTCCTGGAGCAGGGCAACGAACCGCTCGGCCGCGACGGGATCCCGTGTGGCCGCGTCTCGGAGGGCCTCGCTCAGCGCGGTGATGGCGGAGACCGGCGTCTTCAGCTCGTGAGAGGCGTTCGCGACGAAGTCCCGGCGGATCCGGTCGCTGCGCTTCGCCGCGGTGATGTCGTGCAACACCACCACGAGACCGAACGCTCGCCCGTCCTCGGGACTTCGTGGGACCACGGAGGCCTGGACGTTGCGACCGGCCGTCTCGAACTCGAGCTCGAGCGGAGTGCCGGTGATCGCCACCTCGCGGCACGCCTCGCGCAGCGCCGGGGGCGCCACCTCCGAAGCCCGGTCGAAGCGTCGCCCGATGAGGTCGCGCGCCACCGCGTTGAGGTACCCGATCCCGCCGTCGGGGTCGAAGACGACGATGCCGTCGGAGAGGGCCTCGAGCGCGGCCTCGGCGGTATCCAGACGCCCCCCGAGCTCGGCATCAACGGCGGCCTCGGGCGGGGGTTGGTTGTTCCGGGCCTCACGATCACGCCGTTTGAGCACGGGGTCCTCTCCTCGATGAGCCGGCGCAGGGCCCAGTTCCAAGAGCCTCTGCGATCAGTGTAGGCGCGTCCTCGGGATGGGCTTGACGCCGAAGAGTACCGTCCCGGACCGGACATCCAATGTTCACGGCGCGTTCACCCATAGGTCAGCGTCCAGCCTGGACCAATCCATAGCCTGCCGGCTGGGAAGACTCTCAAAGAGGAGGAGGTATATGACCAGACGTTTGTTCGCGCTCGTCGGGGCGGCCGCGCTGACGCTCGTCGGGACCGCGTGCGGAGGAGGAGGGGGCGGAGGTGGCGGCGGGGGCGTACAAGGGGCCGTCAATGTCTCCGGTTCCTCGACGGTCCTGCCGATCAGCCAGCTCCTCGCCCAGGATTTCTCCCAGCAGAACCCCGACGCCCAGATCAAGGTCAACGGCCCGGGGACGACGGACGGGTTCGTGCTGTTTTGCAAGGGAGAGACGGACATCAACGACGCGTCCAGGGCGATCGAGAGCGACGAAATGAAAGCCTGCTCTCAGAACGGCGTGGACTACATCGAGCTCCCGATCGCGTACGACGGGATCACCGTCATGACCAACCCCGCGAACAAATCGGTCTCCTGCCTCAGCAAGGCAGATCTCTACTCGCTGATCGGGCCGGAGTCGAAGGGCTTCAAGAACTGGTCGGACGCGAACGCTCTCGACAAAGAGCTCGGCGGCGACGGGAACTTCCCGAACGAGCCTCTCGACCTGGTTGGGCCGGGCCCGGAGTCTGGTACGTGGGGGTCGTTCATCGACCTCGCGCTCAAGGACATCGCGGACTCGCGGAATCAGCCCGACGACAGGACCCGCCCCGACTACCAGTCCTCCGGGAACGACAACGTGATCATCCAGGGCATCGAGGCATCCAACTCGTCCCTGGGGTGGGTCGGGTTCGCCTATGCGGAGGAGAACGCGACACAGGTGAAGATCCTCGGCGTCTCTCCCGACGAGAACAAGGCCGGGGAAGGGAACCCCGACTGCGTGACTCCGAGCCGCGACACGATCGCAAGCCAGGATTACCCTCTGTCTCGGACGCTGTACATCTACGTCAACAAGAAGAAGGCGCAACAGAACAAGGCGCTGCGGGCGTTCGTCGATCTGTACCTCTCCGACGAGGGAATCACCCAGGGGGTGCAGCAGGCCGGCTACGTGGACCTGCCGAGTGACCAGATCTCAAAGACCCGCTCGACATGGAGCTCGTTTGAGAACAGCTAGCCACTGCACCGGCCCCGATCGGGAGCGTCGATGGCCGCCCGTCTGACAGCGGCCGACCTCTCGGGGAACCCGCGGCGGCGGAGGAGAGAACGCCTGATCCACGGCGTGTTCCTTGCCGCCGCGGGGTTCTCGGTGCTCGTCAGCGTTGCCATCGTCATCTCGCTGGTCGGCAAGGCGGTGGCGTTCCTCACGCAGATCCATCCGTCCCAACTGTTGCCGGGGGTGTGGGATCCGAGACACGGCCAGTTCGGGATCAGCACGCTTCTCGCCGGCACGTTCATCGTCTCGGTCGTGGCGATGGCGGTGGCCACGCCGCTGGGCCTGGGCGCCGCGATCTACCTGTCCGAGTACGCGCGGCCCCGCGCACGCCGAACCCTGAAGCCGATCCTCGAAACGCTTGCCGGGATCCCAAGCGTGGTGATGGGATTCTTCGCTTTGACCGTGATCAGCCCGGATCTGATCCGGTCCCTCTTCTCCAACGCGTCGCTGTTCAACATGGCCGCGGCGGGCGTTGGCGTGGGCATCCTCGTGACACCGCTCGTGGCTTCCGTGGCTGAGGACGGGATGTACGCGGTTCCGGCGACCCTCAGAGAGGCTTCGTACGGGCTGGGCGCGAAGAAGCGCACGACCAGCCTGCGCGTGGTGTTCCCCGCGGCGATCTCCGGCATCGTCGCCGCACTGATCCTGGGCATCTCGCGTGCCGTCGGCGAGACCATGGTGGTGGCCATCGCGGCGGGAGCGACGGGAACCTCCGCGTTCACGCTGAACCCCCTGACGTACGGGAACACCATGACCACCGCGATGAGCTCCCTCGCGATCGGCTCCGACGCGGTCGGCGGAAGCAAGGCGGCGTTCCCCAGTCTCTTCTTCGTGGGCCTGCTCTTGTTCGTGCTCACGCTGCTGCTGAACATCGTGGCGAACCGCTTCGTTCGCCGGGTGAGGACGAGGTACTGATGGAACAGGGCGCGCTGGCTCCACGCCGCTCTGTGACCACCGCTGCAGTTCGCGACTCCCTTCGCGGGAGACGGTGGCGGTTGGGGGACTACGCTGTTCAGGCGCTGTTGCTGATGACGCTGGTGATCGCTCTTGCGGTGCTCATCATCCTGATGGCCGATGTCTTCGTAAAGGCGTGGCCGGTCTTCCAGGATCGCGGTCTGAACTTCTTCACCACCGGGAACTCCACGTTCGCCTTCAACGCCGGGATCAAGCAGGCCATCATCGGATCGCTGGAGCTGATGCTCTTCGTGGTGGTGTTCGCGGTCCCGCTGGGGGTGGGGGCAGCCGTGTACCTGGAGGAGTACGCGCGGGACACCTGGCTCACCCGCATCCTGGTCACGAACGTGCGGAACCTGGCGGGTGTTCCATCGATCGTCTACGGCATCCTGGGACTGATCATCTTCGCGGAGTTCATGAAGAATGTGACCGGCGGCCTCACCGTGATCACCGGAGGGCTCACGCTCGCCGTCCTGGTGCTCCCGATCGTGGTCATCACGTCCAGCGAGGCGCTTCGAGCCGTGCCGAACAGCATCCGGGAAGCCGGGTACGGCGTGGGGGCGACCAGGTGGGAGGTGATCCGCAGCCACGTCCTCCCGTACGCGGCGCCGGGGATCCTCACGGGGACCGTGCTCACGCTGGCCCGAGCCATCGGGGAGACGGCGCCCCTGCTCCTGGTGGGGGCCCTCCTCGGGTTCTTCTCGACCGGCAACGCCGGGTTCGTCGAACAGCTTCGAGGGCCGTATACGTCGCTGCCGACGATCATCTTCAGCTGGTCGACACAACCGAATGTCGACTTCCGGAATCTGACGGCGGCCGCGATCATCGTGCTGATGGTCGTTCTGCTCCTGATCAATGCGACGGCGATTATCCTGAGGAACAGATATGAGCGACGCTGGTGAAGCCATGGATGCGCGTACCACCCTGAGGCCGGACGAGCGGGAGCAGCTCACGCCCGGGCTTCAGCCGGCCGACCGAGCCGATGCTGGCCCCGAGACCGAGGCGTCGGTCTTCGAGGTCCGGGAACTGCGTGTGTCGTACGGGGGGATCCCGGCGGTCGAAAACGTGTCGCTCGACATCGACGGGAACCAGATCACGGCGCTGATCGGTCCCTCGGGCTGCGGCAAGACCACCGTCCTTCGCTGCTTCAATCGGATGAACGACCTGATCGAGACGGCACACGTGGAGGGAACGGTTCGCTATCACGGCGTCGATCTGTACGGGTCGGGGATCGATCCGGTGGAGGTCCGCCGTCGCATCGGCATGGTGTTCCAGAAGCCGAACCCGTTCCCGAAGTCGATCTACGAGAACATCTCCTTCGGACCGAAGATCGCCGGGTTCAAGGGGAACATGAACGACGTGGTGGAGCGGTCCCTGCAGCGGGCGGCGCTGTGGGACGAGGTCAAGGACAAGCTGAAGACCTCGGCGATGGCACTCTCCGGCGGACAGCAGCAGCGGTTGTGCATCGCCAGGTGCATCGCGGTGGAGCCCGACGTGATCCTGATGGACGAGCCCTGCGCTTCGCTGGACCCCGTGGCGACCCTCAAGATCGAGGACCTCATGGAGGAGCTCATCACCGATTACACGATCGTGATCGTGACGCACAACATGCAGCAAGCCGCGCGGGTCAGTCACCGAACGGCGTTCTTCACAGTCGAACGCAAGGACGGGGACCGCCGGGTCGGTACAGTGGTGGAGTACGACGACACAGACCGGATCTTCACCGCGCCGAAGGACCCTCGGACGGAGGATTACGTCACGGGCAGGTTCGGTTGACGGAGCGTCGGTGATGGTCGAGGTCCGAAAGAAGTTCCACGAGGAGCTGGCGGCGCTGGAGGCCGAGGTGAACGAGCTCGGTCTGGAGGCCGCGGATGCAGTCCGGCTCGCCGTGGACGGGCTGATCCGTCGCGACCGCGGACAGCTCGATCAGGTCATCGCGGGAGACGATCCCATCGACGAGAAGTACATGGATGTGGAGCGCCGCATCTTCGACTGCCTGGCGACGCAAACGCCGGTGGCGACGGACCTGCGGCTCCTGTCGGCGCTCACCCACATCAACTTCCACCTCGAGCGTGTGGGAGACCAGGCCGTGAACATCGCCAAGATCGCCGAGTCCACGGCGAGCCTGCCGCCGCAGGACACCATCCTGGTCCGGCTGCAGGAGATGGGCGACGTGGTGGTGCGCATGCTGCGGACGGCGATCGACGCGTTCTCCCGCCGCGACCTCGAGCTGGCGCGGAAGCTGCCGGTGATGGACGACCCAGTGGACGACCTCAACCGTGGCATGTATCGGCAGGTCGTCGCCTTGGCCGCGGACTCTGCGGCGCTCGAGTGGGGCATCCGGATGAATGTGGCGGCTCGAGCTCTCGAGCGGGTCGGCGACAACGCCGTCGACATCGGGGAGCAGGTGGCGTTCCTCCTGACCGGCGAGTTCCAGGAGTTCACCGACGCGTCCCATCCGGACTCGCCGCCCACCGCATGAGGATCCTGATCGTCGAGGACGAGCCGGCCCTCGCCGAGAGCGTGCAGTATTCGCTCACACGCGAGGGGTTCGACGTCGTGGTCGCGCTCGACGGCGAGGAGGCCCTGGACCGGTTCCGCACCGGCAGCCCCGACCTCGTGATCCTCGACCTGATGCTGCCGAGACTGTCGGGCCTGGACGTGTGCCGGATCGTGCGGGGGGAGTCGAGCGTGCCGATCGTGATCCTTACGGCGAAGGATGGTGAGGCCGACAAGGTCGCGGGACTCGAGCTCGGCGCCGACGACTACGTCACGAAGCCGTTCTCCATGCGAGAGCTGGTCTCCCGCGTACGTGCGCTCTTGCGGCGAGCGGGGATGGCGGCGCAGCCCGAGCCTGTCGAGGTCCTCCGAGGCGGGCCCGTGGAGCTCGACGTCGGCACGCACGAGGCCCGCGTCGGCGGCGAGCCGACGTCCTTGCCTCCCAAGGAGTTCGAGCTGCTGGAGGCGTTCCTCAGAAGGAAGGGCCGACTCCTCACCCGGGACTTCCTGATCGAGGAGGTGTGGGGAGCGGACTACTACGGCGACACCCGGACCCTCGACGTGCACGTGAAGCGGCTTCGGCAGAAGGTCGAGGAGAATCCGCACGAGCCCGCGCACCTGCTCACCGTGCGGGGGCTCGGGTACCGGTTCGTCGACTGAGCGCGGCGGGAGCGACGTGCGCGAGATCCTCAGGGATCGGGGTCGGGTTGCCGTCATCGACGTCGGCTCGAACTCCGGGCGGGCCGTGGTGTTCAGCTTCGCCGGCGAGGGCCACCTAGAGATCCTTGCGGACGCCCGAGTCCCCCTCCGCCTTGCGCGCGATCTCACGACGGAAGGTCGCCTGGGTAAGGCCGCCATCGACCGAACGGTCAACGCACTGCGCGACTTCCTGGCCGTGGCGCACGGAGCCGGGGCCGCGGAGGTCGTGGCCGTGGCGACGTCGGCGGTTCGCGAAGCAGAGAACGCGGACGAGCTGGTCGATCGCGCAGCGCAGGAGCTCGGGCTCAGGCTCGAGGTGATCGATGGGGAACGCGAGGCCTACCTCTCGTTCCTCGGCGCTGTGCACAGTCTTCCCGTGGAGCACGGCGTCCTCGTGGACATGGGCGGGGGGAGCCTGGAGGTCTCGAGGTTCCGGAACCGTGAGCCCATTCTGTCCTGGACCCTTCCGCTCGGAGCGCTCCGGATCTCCGATGCCTTCTTGACGACCGACCCCCCCGAGCCCGAGGAGGTCGACGCGCTCCGGGACCATGTGGAGGAGCAGCTCGACGCCATCCCACCGTTGCGAGACGACGAGTCGCTCGCGGGGACCGGCGGCACGATCCGGAACCTCGCGGCGATCGACGAGCGCCGGCACCGGTACTTCATCCCGAACCTGCACGGGTACGTCTTGCAGCGGACCCGCGTCGAGGACGTGCTCGGGCTCCTTGCCGACAAGCGGTCGGAGAAGCGGATGTCGGTTCCGGGCCTCAGTGCGGACCGCGCCGACTCAATCGTCGGCGGGGCACTCGTGGTGGAAACCGTGATGGATCGGCTCGGGGCTTCGGAGCTGATCGTGTCGGGCCAGGGACTCCGGGAGGGGCTCGCGCTCGACGCGCTCGGACTGGATCTGCTGCCTGCGGTTGCGGCCCGGGAGGCATCGCTCACCGCCCTCGCGGCCCGGTTCACCACCTGGGATCCGAAGGTGGGGGCGAGGCGTGTGGACGCCGTCTCGGCGCTCGTCGACGGGATCGCGCCCGATGCCGGACGCGAGGAGCGAGAGTTGCTCCGGCTGGCGGCCTCGGCGCTCGACCTCGGCCGCGCCATCGAGTACTACGAGCGACACGGACAGTCGGCCGCCGTGGTGCTCGCGGCCGACCTCGACGGGTTCACGCACCGCCAGCGCGCCATGGTCGCGGCCATCCTGCGGCAAGCGGGAGGAGAGAGCGTCGGCACGTCGTTCCGACACCTCCTCGACAAGCGTGACCGTGCCTGGGTGGCCCGGGCTGGTGCGCTCCTCGCGGTGGCCGACGAGATCGAACGGAGGACACCGCCGGACGAACCCGTGGTGGTAGGTTGTGAGGTACGCAAGGGCGGGATCGTGGTGCGGGCGCCGTCGCTCGCGTCATGGCGGCCCCGGGCCGTGGGTGAACGATTCCGCCGCGCGTTTCATCGGCCGTTGATCGTCGAGGGGGGATCGTGACGGGCACCGGATCGACCGACGGGCACGGATCCCGGATCGACGACGCGCCCATGATCCAGCCCTCGTTCCGCGATCTGGAGACCCCAGGCCGGCTGTTCATCGTCGAGGGCATCGACGGCTCGGGGAAGAGCACGCAGCTCGACCTCCTCCACAAATGGCTGGTGAGCCGGGGGTACCTCACGGTGTTCACCGAATGGAACTCCTCGCCGATCGTGAAGAGCACGACGAAGCGCGGGAAGAATCGCCGGCTGCTCTCGCCGATGTCGTTCAGCTTGATCCACGCGGCGGACTTCGCGAACCGCATCCACGCGCAGATCCTGCCGGCGCTGCGTGCCGGAGCGATCGTCCTCGCTGACCGCTACGTGTACACGGCGTTCGTCCGTGACGCGGTCCGCGGGATCAGCGAGCGGTGGCTGCGCCACGTGTATTCCTTCGCCGTGCGCCCAACGCTCGCGTTCTACTTCGACGTTCCACTCGAGGAGGCTATCCGCCGGATCATGGAGGGGAGGCCGTCGCTCAAGTACTACGAGGCGGGGCTCGATCTGGGGCTCGCCGACGACCCCAGCGATTCGTTCCGCGCGTACCAGGGGCTGATCCGCGACCAGTACGAGCGACTCGTGGCCGGCGACGGTCTCGTTCGGATGGACGCCACGGAGAACCTCATCCGTCAGCAACAGGCCATGCGCGAGCTTGTCGAGCCGCACCTCGACGGCGTTCGCAGGCTCGAGGGGAGCTCGGTGCACCACGTCCTCGATCAGGCCGGCCTCCGGGGCCGGTACCTGGCCGATCCGTTGTCGCGGGGAGGAAGCCACCAGTGACCGAGGTCAGGTTCTACGGCGAACGACCCCCGGGCATCGGCGAAGACTCGTACCCCGGACGCCTGATCGTGGTCGAGGGGACGGACGGCGTCGGTCGTTCCACGCAAGTAGGTCTCCTGAAGGAGTGGCTGGAGGATCGAGGGTACGCGGTCCTCGACACCGGCTTGGTCCGGTCCGAGCTCGCCGGGCCCGGCATCAAGCGGGCCAAGGAGGGTCACACGCTCGACCCCATCACGTTGAACCTGTTCTATGCCACCGATTTCTGGGATCGCATGGAGCGTCAGATCATCCCGGCGCTCCGCGCCGGCATGGTCGCGCTGGTGGACCGCTATGTGTTCTCGCTCATCGGCCGCGCCGTCGTGCGCGGCGTCTCCGATGAATGGATGGAGAACCTGTACGGGTTCGCGCTCGTCCCGGATCTGGTGATCTATCTCGACATCGACGTCGAGCATCTCCTTCCCCGGGTCCTGATGAAGACGGGGTTCGACTACTGGGAGTCGGGGCTCGACTACCTCTCCGAGCCGGACGTGTTCCAGAGTTTCGTGCGGTACCAGACGGCGCTGCTCCAGGAATACCTCCGCCTCGCCGAACGGCACCGGTTCGGCGTGGTCGACGCCCGGGGGAGCATCTCCGAGGTGTTCCGTGTGGTTCGCGACGAGGTGGACAGCGCGGTGGCGTCGATGGACGCCGACCGGCTCCAGGCCGTGGCGGGTCCACCGTCCCCCTGAGCGGGGACGGAGCCGACGTCGTCCGGGCCGCGGGCGGGCTCGTCCTGCGGAAGCGCCCCGACGGCACCCCTGAGGTCGCCGTGGTCCATCGGCCCAAGTACGACGACTGGAGCTTTCCCAAGGGCAAGCTCGACCCCGACGAGTCGGATGAGGACGCCGCCCTCCGCGAGGTGGAGGAGGAGACGGGGTTCGCGTGCCGTCTCGATCGAGAGCTGCCGAGCACCCGGTACCACGACCGGTTCGGGCGTCCAAAGGTGGTCCGGTATTGGATCATGGAGCCCATCGAGGGGGAATTCCGTCCGACCAACGAAGTCGACGAGCTCCGATGGCTTTCGCCCGACGAGGCCGCTCGCATCCTCTCCTACGACCACGACCGGCAGCTGCTTTCCGAGCTCCCCGGATAGCGTCGCGAGCGGGGGTCAGCTCCCCCGCAGTACCCGCGGCGGGATCGACCAGTACAGGACGGCCTCTCCGGGGGCGGGTCTCCCCTCGATCCCGATGGAGATGACCCCGCCCTTCTTCAGCTCGATCGCCGCCGCGCCCGGATCGCCGGTGAGCAGGTAGGAGGCGAACTCCGAGAGGTCGGGCTCGTGTCCGACGAGTACAACGGCGCCGGCGCTCTCGAGCGGCTCGAGGACCCGGGTCATCTGCTTCGGATCCGTTCCCGCCTCCAGCTCCTCGCGCGTCTCCGGCGCCCGCCATCCCAGTTCCTCGTGGAGGATCTCTGCGGTCTGGGCGGCTCGCGTCAGCTCGCTGGTGAGGAGCGCGTCGACCTTCGGGACGAGGCCTCCGAGCACCTTCGCCTCCCTGCGGAACTTCGCTTTGCCCTCCTCGGTGAGCGGGCGACCCCGGTCGTCGGGCCACCGTGAGACGTCCCGCTCCTCGGCGATACCGTGGCGGATCAGGAGCAGCTCCATGGGATCAGGCCTCCTGCACCACTGGGGCTCGGGACGGCGGTGGAGCGGGCCGGCGAAGACCGGCGGCGGCGTGCTCCAGCCGCCGGCGTTCCAGGGCGTGTCGGAGGTCCTTCCACTGGTGGCCCCGCAGCTCTCGGTACACCTGAGGGAACTGCGCCCGGAGCTCGGCGGCTCGGCGATCGTAGCGCTCGACCACTCGTCCCAGCGCGAACACCGTCCGAGGGTCGAGCGTTCCGTCGTCGCTCACGAGCTCCCGGATGTGCGCCATCGCCACCTGCGCGTCCTGGTGCTCTCCGAGGACATCCTGGACGTCGACCAGCCGCTTCACGAAGGCACGCATCTCCCTCGGAGCGATCGGTGAGAGGAACTCGAGCGCGTACCGCAGCCGTTTGCATCGGATCCGGAGGGAGTGGAATGCCGCTGGGTCCGACGAAGGCTCGATCCGATCCCCTTCCTTCCGGACCCGTCGGTACGGCTTCGCGAGCAGGCTCGGCGCGACGGAGAAGATCGGCGTGCGCGCCGGTGTGGACCTCGGCAGTGGGCCGTGGCGCAGCATCTCCGTCCCGCGCTCCACCATCCGTTCGTATCGGCGCGAGTCGAGGTCGCGGATCAGCTTGCGACGGGCCTGCCGCCGGCGCTTGTCGAGGATCCGGACGAGGGGTTCGAGGCCCTTGCGATCGGCGCCCTCGGCCGCGTCGGTCCATTCGATGAGCTGCTCGATCTGCACGTCGAGGTCGCGGACCGCGCCCAGCGACCGGGCGATCCAGCCGAGCTCCTTGCGCAGCCATCGCGCGCGGGCCGGGAGGGCGGCGCCGAACAGCGCGATGCCGGCTCGCATGCGGCGGGTGGCCACGCGCATGTCATGCACCTCCTCGGGATCTTCCCCCAACCGCGCTCCCGGCTCGTGTACGAGCATCTCCCCGAACTGCACCCGAAGGGATGCGAACGCGAGCTCGCCCGTGCTCATCGATGCGTCGACGACGGTCGATCCGAGGTCGCTCGGCTGGGGCGGCGTGAGACCCCGCGCGAGGAGTCCCGACTCGAACTTCGAGCGGCTGGCCGGAACCAGGCCGCACGCGTCGCGGAGCTCGCGGGCGAACGCATCGAGCCGCTCGTCGGTGGTGGCTCCGACGCTCTCGATCTCCACGCGCTGCATCACGATCGGCACGTCGTCGCCGTCCACGGGGATCTCCGTGTGATCCAGAGTGAGCTCGCCGAGCGGCGCACCGTCGGCGATGACGCCGAACCGCCGTCTCGTCGTTCGCACCTCGAGGAGTTCGTCCAGCCGTTGCCGCGCGGCGAGCGCGCGGATGCGGCTCGACACCGGCCCCCGTCCACGCTGGAGCAGGCCGGGGTCTGCCTTGGGAAGGACCTCGGTGATCTCGCGGCGGACCCGGAGCCCGCCCTGGCTGGGGTCGAGTGACTTCAGCGTCGCCTCCGTCTCGGCGGCGCCGGCCTGTTCCCGGAGTCGGAGCGAATAGCCGGCTCGGTGCAATCGCCAGTCGGGGGTGTCGAGATAGCGGTCGGCGATCGTGATGGAGGGAAGCGGGACGAGGCCGGGCTCCGCATCGGGCGCGCGACTCCCGATCCAGCGCTCGACCGGCCGCAGGTCCACGGCCTCGAGCTGCCACTCCACCTCGGGTTGATCCTGTGACGCCACGGCCGTCCACCATATCGAACCGGTGTGTCGGGAGGGTGACGGCAGGTAGCATGCGGCCCGTGGCGGTCGCGGGCGTGGATGTGGGTGGGACGAAGATCCAGACGGCCGTGGTGCGCAACGGATCGGTCGTGGGGAGCGATCGAGTCAAGACGCCCGAACGGGGACCGGACGAGGTCATGGACGCCATCGCCGCATCGGTTCGCCGTGCTCTCGAGCAGTCGGGAGAGTCGGAGGTCACGGGGGTCGGCATCGGGACGCCCGGTGAGACCGACGAGGAGACCGGCGTGGTCTCGCGTGCCGGCAACGTGCCAGGCTTCTCCGGGACAGTGGAGCTCGGGTCGGAGATCGGAAAGCGGCTCGATGGCGTCCCCGTCCGGATCAACAACGACGTTCGTGTGGCCACGCTGGGCGAATACCACCGCGGCGCGGGGCGCGGGTTCCAGGATGTCCTGGGCGTGTTCGTGGGGACGGGCGTCGGGGGCGGGTTGATCCTTGGTGGCGAGCTCCGAACGGGCCGCGGCGCGGCGGGGGAGATCGGCCATACGGTGGTGAGGCACGAGGGACGGAAGTGCTCGTGCGGTCGCCGGGGTTGTCTGGAGGCGTACGCCGGCCGCGGGTGCATGGAGGCCCGCGCCCGCAAACTGGCCGCCGACGGGAGGACGACCATCCTGTTCGACCTCATGGAGCACAAGGGGCGGGACCGCTTCACCTCGGGTGTGTTTGCCGCGGCGCTCCAGGACGGGGACGACATGACCCGGGAGCTGATCGACGACGCCGTGTGGGCGCTCGGCGTGGGGATCGCGTCGGCGCAGAACTTGCTCGATGTCGAAGCCATCGTGATCGGTGGCGGGCTTGGCGATCGTCTGGGCGGTCCCTTCATCGACCGCATCCGCGATTCGATGCAGCCGCATCTGTTCGTCCCAAGCCGCGCCCCCCAGGTCCTGGGGACGGAGCTCCGCGACCTCTCCGGCGCCGTGGGCGCGGCGGTGTTCGCCGGCGGCTGAGATCGTCAGGACGCCGCTCGGCCGGCCTTCCGTTTCGGCTCGAGGCGGCGAGGCAGCTGGGGGAGAACCGCCTCGACCGCTCGCAACGCTTCCCACACGCCCGCCCGGAGGGAGTCCGGATCGTCGAACAGGAACGCGCGTCGCTCGGCTTGCCGTGACGCGCGATCGATCGGTTCGTCCATGGAACTCCTTCCTCGAGGGGGCACACCCTAGGGGGTCGGTGGGACGAGATGGTTGCGACGGCATGAACGAGGCGTGAAATGGTGGAGGCGCCTCGGGCTGCCAGACTCGAGCGTCGTGGACGGCACCTACCACCAGCGGGCCAGGTACGACGAGCAGGCGGCGACGTACGACACCACCCGCTCCGCGAGCCCCACAGTGGTGCGCCTGCTGCTGCGGTTCCTGGGCGAGGGTCGAGGCCGAACGGTGCTCGACGTGGCCGGCGGGACCGGCAACTACGCACGGGCCCTCGCCGGACGCGGGTTCCGGCCCGTCGTGGTGGATCGCGAGCTCGCCATGTTGGCGCGCGCCGTCATCAAGATCGGGCCGAGCCGGGAAGTGGTGGGCGACGCGATGGCGCTGCCGGTCCGCGACGCGTCCGTCGACGTCGTCGTCTGCGTGAGTGCGCTGCACCAGTTCCCGGACCAGCGCGCCGCGCTGGCCGAGATGCGCCGCGTCATCCGCGACGGACCGCTCGTCATGCAGGTGTTCACCGCCGAGAGCCTCGTGCCGTCGTTCGTCTACGACTACTTCCCCGATCCATCCGCGCCCGAGGCCGTCCATCTCCCGGAATCGAAGATCGCCGCGCTGCTCCGACAGGCGGGGTTCGGCGGCGTCGAGCACGAGCGCTTCGTGTACGAGGACGTCTCCGACGGCACCGTGCACGCGTTGCAGAACGACGCGAACGCGCTCGCCGATCCGGAGCGACTGCGGAACACGTCGTTCTTCCGGAAGCTCGATCCCTCTGTCCAGGAGGCGGGGCTCTCGGCGCTGCAGAGCGACCTCCGGAGCGGCGCGCTCCAGGAGCGAGTACGTGAAGGGTTGCGGCTCGCGCAGGAGTACGGTCAGGGCGCGGTGTTCGCGGCCTGGCCGGAGCGCGGGGGTACACTCGGTGAAGCGAGTTCGGAGGTGGGAGATGGCTGACGAACACGACTTCATGCCGATCCAGGCGATCGACCACGTCGAGTACTACGTGGGCAACGCGAAGCAGGCGGCGTACTACTACTGCAAGGCGATGGGGTTTCACGTTACCGGGTACGCGGGTCCCGAAACCGGCGTCCGGGACCGAGCCTCGTGGGTGTGCGAGCAGGGCGACGCCCGCTATGTCTTCACCGGTGCGATGTCACCGGACTCGTTCATCGCGAAGCACGCGCACGAGCACGGCGACGGCGTCCGCGACGTGGCCCTGCGCGTACCCGACGCCGCGCACGCGTGGGAGGAGGCCACCCGTCGGGGCGCGGAGAGCGTGGCGGAGCCCGAGGTCCTGGAGGACGACCACGGCAAGGTGCTCCGGGCCTCGATCAAGGCGTATGGCGACACGATCCACTCGTTCGTGGAGCGGGAGAACTACTCGGGCGTGTTCCTCCCCGGCTATCGCAAGGAGGAGCCCATCCCCGACGACGGCCCACCGGTCGGCATCACCGCCATCGACCACATCGTCGCGAACACCGAGCTCGGGAAGATGAACGAGCTCGTCGACTTCTACGCGGACGTTCTCGGCTTCGGCCAGCTCGTGCACTTCCGCGACGACCAGATCTCCACCGAGTACACGGCACTGATGTCCAAGGTGATGTGGGACGGCGTGGGCCGGGTGAAGTTCCCCATCAACGAGCCGGCCGCAGGCAAGAAGAAGTCTCAGATCGAGGAGTACCTGGACTTCTACCGGTCGCCCGGCGTGCAGCACATCGCGATGGCCGCGGACGACATCGTCGCGACCGTGACCGCGCTCCGCGCCCGCGGGATGCGGTTCATCCGCGTGCCTCAGACGTACTACGAGGACCTGTGGGCGCGCGTCGGCGACATCGAGGAGTCGCAGCGGGACGTGGAGCGTCTGGGGATCCTGGTGGACCGCGACGAGGAGGGCTACCTGCTCCAGCTGTTCACGAAGATCGTCCAGGACCGCCCGACCGTCTTCTACGAGGTGATCGAGCGCCACGGCTCGAAGGGGTTCGGCCTGGGGAACTTCAAGGAGCTGTTCGTCGCCATCGAGCGTGAGCAGGCGGAACGGGGAAATCTCTAGACCCGTCTCCGAAAACTGGCCGGAAGACCTGTTCCAAGGGGGACGAAGCCGCTAGGTTTCGGCTCCATGCAACGCCGCGCCCTGACCCTGACTGGCCTCGTGCTCGTCCTGCTTTCGCCGGTGGTTCCGCCGGCCGACGCGGGCTCGTCTCCTGCGGTCTCGCTGGCGCTGTCGCCGGCCGTCGTGACCTACGGGAGCTCGCAGGACGCGACGGGATACGTCATGGCCGACTCGCCGTGCCCCTCCGGGCGGACGGTGGACCTCCAGCAGAGGCCTTCGGGGTCGGTGACGTGGGCGACCATCGACACCGCGACGTCTGATACCAACGGGAGCTTCGGGTTCGCCTCCCGCCAGCCCGACTCGACGGCGTCGTACCGGGCCGTCGCCGAGCCCGCCGTGACCGGCGGGACGACCTGCGACCAGCTCACCTCGCCGGCAGAGCGCGGGCTGGTCCGCGCGGCGGTCACGTTCACCCTCGCCCACACGTCGGTCCCGGCAGGTTCATGCACGAAGGGGGCGGTGAGGGTGCGGCCCACCAAGGCCGGGCAGCAGGTGACGATCCAGGAACGCGGGACGTCCGGATGGCGCGCCCTCCGCACCCTGACGCTCGATGCCTCCTCGAACGCGGTGACCACCTTCTGTGAGAGGTGGGTCGACATCGGGCGTCATCGCCTCCGAGCCACGTGGACGAAGCAGGACGACGTGAACGCCACCGGCTCCAGCCCGGCCTCGATGCTGTCGGTGGTGAGGGCGGCCTGGATGCGGCACATCGGCCAGATGATCGGCGGCCGGACCGTCGGGGTGTCGATCCGCGCGAAGGGGAGCGTGCTGTACGAGCGTGGCGCCACGTCGCCGTTCGCGCCGGCATCCAACGAGAAGCTTCCGCTGTCGATGGCGCTCCTCGACCGCATGGGGCCGGGCCATCGCATCGATACGGTGGCCGCGGCAGGACCGGTCCGCCACGGCGTGATCCGCGGGAACCTGTGGATCCTGGGGCACGGGGATCCCTCGACGGGTCCCGGGCAGCTCAAGGCGCTCGCCGGGGCCACCGCCCGGGCCGGCGTCAAGCGGATCAAGGGCCGGGTGATGGGCAGCACGACCTACTTCGCCCACGATTGGTGGGCGCCGGGATGGAAGCCGAGCTTCCCGCACGACGAGATCCCGCTCCCGAGCGCGCTGACGTTCAAGGGGAACCGCATCGACGGGCGCAACGTTGCACACCCGGAGCTGTTCGCCGCGAAGGCGCTGTTCGATCGGCTGCGGGCGCGTGGGATCGCGATCGGAGGCCACCGGCCCGGCTACGGCGCGCCTCCGAGTGGACTCACCGCGGTAGCGGCGGTGCACTCGGTGCCGCTTTCCGGACTCCTCCGTCACATGGATCGCACGTCGGACAACTTCTACGCCGAGGTCCTGGGGAAGGGGCTCGCGGCGAACGTGAAGGGCCCGCCCGGAACGATCGCGCACGGGGCCGGGGCGATCGCGGCGTGGACTCGGGCCCACGGCGTGAACGCCACCCTCTACGACTCTTCCGGGCTCTCGTACAGGAACCGCGTGACCCCGCACGGCCTGACGCGGCTCCTCCAGTTCTCGTCGTCCACCACGTGGGGGTCGGTGCTGCGGAGAGCCCTTCCCGCAGCCGGCCAGGGCACCCTGCACGGTCGGCATCTCGCCGGCGTGAAGCTCCACGCGAAGACCGGGACCCTCGACAACATCTCCGCGTTGTCTGGCTGGGTGTGGCTCTCCAAGGTGGGCACATGGGCTCAGTTCTCGATCCTCGACCGCGGTATGGGATACACGACGGCGAAGGATCTGGAGGACGCCATCGTTCGCACGATGGCGTCCTCGGCGCACTGACTTCCCGAGGATGAATCCAAGCTTGCTCTGGTGGGTCCGAAGCGTGGCATGGGCCAGACCGGTCAGGAAGACGAGAAGGAGCGCCGGGACCGCGAGCTCATCGCGCTCCTGCACGAGCTACGACTGGCCATGCCAGGGGTCCAGA
>JBKOXF010000016.1:0-15742 GCA_046724795.1 Actinomycetota bacterium
CGGCGAACGCGCCCTCCAGCTCCTGCGGAGTGATCGCGAAGGATTTCAGGAAGCCGAGGACGTCGGTGAACCAAAGCCGGATGAACCGGATCCCGCGCTCCTCGACCGTGCGCAGGACGTACTCGGCCTCCTTGGAGAGCGCCATGGGACGAGGCTAACGAACAGGGTCGGGGACGCGGTTACGCCGACGTTAACTTTCGCGGCCAAGCGCGGAGCCGGCGGTACGATGCCCGACGTGGACGATCGGGCGGAGCGGGGGCTGCGGTTCGCCGAGGAATCGGGCGTCCGGTTCGTGCGCCTGTGGTTCACCGACGTCCTTGGGTTCCTCAAGTCCTTCGCCATCCCCATCGAGGAGCTCGAGAAGGCGTTCGACGAGGGGATCGGATTCGACGGCTCGGCCGTGGAGGGATTCGCCCGGGTCGAGGAGTCGGACATGCTCGCGAAGCCCGACCCGGCGACGCTGAAGCTGCTTCCCTGGCCGAAGGGGGAGGAGCCGGTGGCGCGGGTCATGTGCGACGTGCTCCACCCGGACGGCACGCCGTTCGAGGGCGATCCTCGCCACGTGCTCCGCAAGGTTCTCGACCGCGCCGGTGAGCAGGGGTATCGGTTCGAGGCCCGCCCCGAGGTGGAGTTCTTCCTGTCCCGGTCGCAAACCGAGCTCGTTCCGCTCGATCGCAGCGGCTACTTCGACATGACGACGCCGGACGTGGCGGAGGAGTTCCGCAAGCTCGTGACCGTGGCCCTCGGTGAGCTCGACGTGTCCGTCGAGATGTACCACCACGAGGACGCGCCATCGCAGCAGGAGATCGATCTCGCCGGGGGCGAGGCGCTGGCCATGGCCGACTCGCTGATGACGCTCCGCCTCGCGGTGAAGGAGGTGGCGCAGGAGCTCGGCCTGTACGCCACGTTCATGCCCAAGCCGGCCATCGGGATCCAGGGCTCGGGGATGCACACGCACTTCAAGCTCCTGGAGGACGGGCGCAATTCGTTCTTCGAACCCGGGGGGCTGTCGAAGACCGGGCTCGGGTTCGTCGCCGGGGTACTCGAGCACGCGCGTGCCATGACCGCGGTGACGAACCAGTGGATCAACTCCTACAAGCGGCTCGTGCCGGGGTACGAAGCGCCGGTGCACGTGTGCTGGGCGCATCGCAACCGGTCCGCGCTCGTGCGTGTACCGGCGGATCGGCCGGACGACGAGCGGGCCTGCCGTGTGGAGTACCGGGCGATGGACCCGGCGTGCAACCCGTACCTCGCGTTCGCGGTGATCCTCGCCGCGGGGCTCGACGGCATCGAGCGGGGCCTGGAGCCTCCGCCCGAGGCGACGGACAACATCTACGCGATGTCGCCCGAGGAGCGACGTGCCATCGGCATCGCAGCCCTGCCGGAGAGCTTGGTCGAGGCCGTGCAGGACATGGAACGCGACGAGGTCGTGGCGGAGGCGCTCGGCGAGCACGTCTTCGAATGGTTCCTCCGCAACAAGCGAAGGGAGTGGGAGGAGTACCGGACGCTCGTCACGCCGTTCGAGGTCGAACGGTACTTCCCGCTCTTGTAGTGATCGATCCCGAGGAGCTCGGTCGGACCCTCGCCTCGGCGCCGGATCCGGAGCTCGCGCGGGTCGCGCTGTCGCGGGTGGGGGAGCGCCCGGTGGCGCGCGACATCCTGGCTCGCCCCGAGGTGCTGCCCACTGCCGTTCGGCTGCTGGGGTTCTCGAGTGCGGCTGCCGATCTTCTGGTGGCGCATCCTGAGGAGACCGAGACGCTCGCGGACCTCCGAAGCCGGACCTCGGGCGATCTTCGCGAGGAGCTTCGCGGCGACCGCGAACAGCGCGGCGACGTCGACGGCCTCCGGCTCTTCCGCCGCCGGGCGATGCTTCGGGTGGCCGCACGGGACCTCATGGGAGCGCCGCTCGAGGAGGTGGTCCAGGAGATCACGGCGATCGCCGAGGCATGTATCGGGACCGCATGCGCGGCCGCCGCGTCGGATGGCGGGCTCGCCGTCATCGGGATGGGGAAGCTCGGGGGTGCGGAACTCAACTACGCCTCCGACGTCGACCTCATCTTCCTGCACGCCGGGGCCGGCGGTGACGCGCAGCAACACGCGGAACGCGCCGTCCAGCGCGTCATCGCGCTGCTCTCGGAGCCATCCGGCGAGGGGATCGCGCTCAGGGTGGACGCAGCGCTCCGCCCCGGCGGCCGGGGCGGAGCGCTGTCGCGCTCGCTCCCCGCGATGGAGGAGTACTACGCGAAGCAGGCCGCGACCTGGGAGAAGCAGGCGCTGATCAAGGCGCGGCCGGTGGCCGGCGACGCCGGCCTCGGCCGCGCCTTCCTCGACGCCGTCACCTCGTTCGTCTTCCCGGACGAACTCAATCCCGACACGATCGAGGAGGTCCGCCAGACCAAGGTTCGGCTCGAGGAGTACGTGCGCGCCGCCGGCAAGGAGCGTGTAGAGGTCAAGCGCGGCCGTGGAGGGATTCGCGACGTGGAGTTCGCGGTGCAGCTCCTCCAACTCGTGCACGGCCGTCGCGACCAACGCCTCCGCGAACCGAACACGCTCCGCGCGCTCGCCGTGTTGGCCGACGATGGGTACGTCGCCACGGCCGACGCCGAGACGCTCGCGGACGCGTACCGATTCCTGCGGAGACTGGAACACAGGCTGCAGATGGTTCGCGACATCCAGACGCACGATGTCCCCGCCGACCCGCACGCCCGCGCGGTCGTGGGGCGATCGCTCGGGTTCGCCGACGCCGGCGCGTTCCTCCGCGAGGCTGAGCGTGTCACCGACCTCGTTCGGGGGCTGCACGAGCGGCTGTTCTACCGGCCCCTGCTCGAGGCCTTCGCCGGCCGCGGAGCGCCCAGGCCGGGCCTCGAAAGGGAGCCCACCGAGGAGCTTCTGGCCGGCCTCGGGTTCCGCCAGCCCTCGGCCGCCTACGAGCTGCTCGCCGGGATCATCGATCCGGCCACTCGACTGGGCCGGATCCTGGCGAACGTCTTCCCCGTGATCGCTCCGGCGCTCGCCCTCGCCGCCAGTCCCGATTCTGCGTTGGTCCGCCTCGAGCGCGTGATCACGTCGATGCGCGAGCGACCCGAGCTCGAAGACCGCCTCGCGGCGGATCCGTCGATCGTGGAAGAGCTCGCACACGCAACCGCGGCAAGCTCCTTCGCCACCGATCTGCTCGCTGCGGAGCCCCGGCTGCTCGCCGGCCCGCACGACGACACCGGATGGATCGAGCGCACGAATTCGAAGCTGGTCCGAGAGGTCGCCGGGTACGCCGCTCGGCGCACACCCGTGCAGGAGCTCGGCCCGCGGTTGGCATCCATCGCGGAAGAAGTCATCCGCGCGGCGGCTGACCAAGCCGCACCCGGCGTGCCCTTCGCGGTGATCGGCCTGGGGAAGCTCGGCGCGCAAGAGCTGAACTTCGCGTCCGACCTCGACGTGATCTTCGTCTATGAAGGTGAGGGAGCTGGGGACTTCGCGGAGGCGGCCCGCGCGGCCGAGGAGGTCATCGCCTCGACCCGCGGGGCCGGGTGGGAGCCCGACGCCGATCTCCGGCCGGAAGGCCGCAGCGGGCCGATCGCCCGGTCGGTCGCCGCGTTCCTGGAGTACTGGCAGCGGTGGGCGCGGCTGTGGGAGTTCCAGTCGCTGCTCAGGGCGCGGTTCGTCGCCGGCGACGAGCAGCTCGGTCGACGGTTCGAGCTCCTGGCGGCCGACTTCGCGTACCCAGCGTCGCTCTCCATCGACCACGTCGCGGAGATCAGGCGGATGCGCGTGCGGATCGAGAAGGAGCGCGTCCGACCGGCCGACGCCGGTCGGTTCGCATTCAAGCTCGGGTACGGATCGCTGGCCGATGTGCAGTTCGCCGTGGAGCTGGCCCTGATGCGCCATGGTGGCGAGCACGAGGAGATCCGGACCCGGCGGACCCTGGGGGCGATCGAGCGGCTCGCCGCAGCGCGCCTGATCGAGGACAGCGTTGCCCTTGCGCTCTCCGAGGCGTACGTGTTCCTGACCGACGTGAAGAACGCGCTCGAGGTCGATCGGCGGATCCACGCGGAGGTGGTCCCGCCGGCCCCCGAGGACCAGGTCGCGCTGGCCCGTCGTCTCGGCTACGAGGAGTACCCCCGCCAGAGCTTCCTGGAGGACTACCGGCGCATCACCCGCCGGGCCCGGCTGGCCATGGAGCGCGTGTTCTACGGCGAGGACGCATGAGGCTCTCCTTCCGCTCCCGACGGGGGTCGACGTATCGTCCTGGGAGGGGGTGACGATGCCTGCCTATCTGGAGGTCTGGAGGCCGGAGGGTCGCGAGCGCGTGACGCTGCAGGGGGAACGCGTTGCCGTCGGCAGGGACGCCTCCAACGAGGTCGCACTTCCAGATGATGGGACGGCTTCGAGGCTTCACGCAGTCCTCGAGCGCGTGGCTTCCGGCTGGTGTCTGACGGATCTGTCCTCTCACAACGGAACCTTCGTGAACGACGAACGAGTCTCCGGCGAGCGACCGCTCCACAATGGCGACGACATCAGGATCGGGAAGACCCGACTCGTCTACCGAACCGACGAGAACGACCCCGAGCTGCTCGCCACGGAGGCTCCCCTTCGGGCCCCAGACCTCACTCGCCGCCAGCGTGACGTCCTCGTCGCTCTCTGCCGGCCGGTGGTGTTCGGGGACGTGTTCACGGAGCCTGCTGCGATCAACCAGATCGCGACGGAGCTCGGCGTCAGCGGCGGAGCTGTCAAACAGCATCTGCTCCGGCTCTACGACAAGTTCGGTATTCACGAGACCGGGGAGCACCGGCGGGCGCGGCTGGCGAACGAGGCGATGCGACGCGGAGCCGTCCGCCTCGCCGATCTCCGAGGTGGATCCGGCGGCCCCTGACATCGTCATTGCGCCCCAGTCGACCTGACCAAAAGGTCAGGCAACCGTAACGGGCGTACACGAAATCCTGTTCCGCGCGGGGATTCCTAGGCGTGGCACCGCGGCCCACCATGAGCCTATCGGCGAAAGGGGTGGTCATGAACGGTCTGAAGGCGAGAACCACAGGTTTCGTTGTCGTCGTCGCGTGCGCGCTGGCAGGCGCCGCTGCGACGCCGGCGTTCGCTGTGGGCGGGGATCTGGATCCGGATTTCGGCGGCGACGGCAAGGTGACGACCGTGTTCGCTGCGGGATCGGGCGGCGCCCATGCGATGGTCGTTCAGAGCGATGGGAAGATCGTGGCGGTGGGGTCCGCCGGTCAGGGATTCGCGCTCGCACGCTACCGTTCGGACGGATCGCTCGATCCGACCTTCAGCGGCGACGGCAAGGCGGTCACGAACTTCGCCGGCGCAACGTGCGGAGGCGCGAACGCGGTGGCCGTGCAGATGAACGGCAAGATCGTGACGGCCGGGCGTGTCAGCTTCGGTTCAGGGTGCTCCAGGAGCCGGTTTGCGCTCCTTCGATACACGCAGAACGGAGGCCTGGACCCATCCTTCGGGAACGGCGGCCGCGTGCTCACTCGTTTCGGGGGCGACTCTGCGAACGGTGTGGCCGTCCAGAGCGACGGAAGGATCGTCGCCGTCGGCGGGGGCGGGATACTCGGCGGATTCGCCGTCGCTCGATACAGGACCGACGGAACCCTCGATACGTCGTTCGCCGGCGACGGGAAGATGAGGAACGGGAGGGGATTGGGTTTCTCCGCCGCGAACGGAGTGACGATCCAGGCAGATGGCAAGATCCTTGCTGTTGGCGACGTCGACTTCTTCGGCTTCGCGATGGCCCGATACAACCGCAACGGAACCCTCGACAGTTCCTTCGGGAACGGCGGACAGGTGTCCACGACGGTCGGCGCCGGTGAGGGCGGGGCGAACGCTTCCGTCATCCAGCCCAACGGCAAGATCGTGGTTGCTGGATCCACCGACCAACCCCATGAGGGCGGTGACACGTATGGCCCGAGCAAGTTCGCCCTCATCCGGTACCGCGCGGATGGGACCCTGGATCCAACGTTCGGCCACAGCGGCAGGGTGAAGACCCGGTTCGGAACCGATGGATCAGGCGCCAACGGCGTCACCATGGACCACGGCCAGATCGTGGCGGCCGGCTACTCCGGCGGCATCTCGAGGTTCGCCCTCGCCCGCTATGACCTGGACGGAACCCTGGACACGAGCTTCGGCAACGCTGGCAAGGTCACGACCGCCTTCAAACAGGGCGAGACGATGGCGAACGGTGTCATCGCTCAACCCAACGGAGACATCGTGGCTGCAGGATGGAGCGGACAGGGATTCGCCCTCGCTCGATATCTCAGCAGCTAGCAATCCCAGAGAAGCAGGCTCTTCGCCGGACCGGGGCCGATCGGCCCCGGTCCGGCCTGTGCAAGAGTTCGCACCGATCTGGACGAGATCTGGCGCGAGCCCGTGCGCGGCGGCTACGCGGGCGTGAGCTTCCTGGGACTCGACGGCATGGATCGGCTGCGGGCGTCGATCCGACGGCACGCTCCGGCTCCCCCGATCCATCACCTAACCGGCCTCCAGCCCACGGACGGCGGACCCGGGTTCGCGGTTTTCTCGATGCCGGCCTCACCGTGGTGGCAGACACCCGCAGGTGCGTTCTCCCCCGGCACGCTCGCGTTCCTCGCGGACGCCCCGCTCGGCGCGGCGATCTCCACGGCGCTTCCGCCCGGGAAGGTTCTCACCACGTCGGAGCTGACGATGAGCTACCTGCGACCCGCGTCCGTCGAGAGCGAGCGGCTCGTGGCCCGAGGCCATCTCATCCAGGCCGGGAGGTCGCTGGGGCTCTCTCCGAGGGACGGTCGAGGACGCCCGGGGCCGGATGCTCGCGCACGGGAGCACGCGGTGCTTCCTGTTCCAGCCGATCACGCCGCCACCCGAACCGCCGGACAAGCTGGAAGAGCAGGCCCCCGCTCGGTTCGACAAGCCCGATCCGTACCTCCGACCGGCCCTCGGCGAGGTGCTTCCTCAGGAGGTGTGGGATCGACTCTCGGGGCTGGACATCCTGCGAGGGCTCACGAGCGGTGACCTGCCCAGGCCTCCGGTCGCCAACTTCACGGGCTTGCATTGGACGAATGTCGACGAGGGCAGCGCGACGCTCGCCGTCCCGATGACGGAGTGGTTCAACTCCCCGGCCATGCGGATCTACGGAGGCGCGATCGCGTGGATCGCCGACGTCTCGCTGTCGGGCACAGTCCAGACGACGGTCCCACCTCGCACCGCCTTCGCTCCGCTCGATATCAAGGTGCACTTCGTCCGCCCGGTCAACCCGGACGGGCGCGACCTCCTGGCGAAAGGAAGGGTGGTGCATCGAGGCAGGACGTTGGCCGTCGCGAGCACCGAGCTCGTCAATGCCGAGGGGAAGACGGTGGCCCTGGCGACCGGCTCGACGCTGATCCTCCCGGATCGTCCGTGGACGCCGGAGCGACCGGTCGTCGCGGAGGAGGAAGCGGAGGACGAACAGCAAGAGGGCGGGGACTAGCCCCGCCCTCCGTGCCGACTGAACTCCGGCTCACGTGTCGTAGTACATGTAGAACTCGTACGGGTGCGGGCGAAGTCGAACGGGATCGATCTCGTGCAACCGTTTGTACTCGATCCACGTGTCGATCACGTCCTGCGTGAACACCCCGCCCTCGAGCAGGTACCCGTGGTCGGTCTCGAGCGCCGCCAGCGATTCTTCCAGCGATCCTGGAACCTGGCGGACCAGGGCGGCCTCCTCGGGCGGCAGGTCGTACAGGTCCTTGTCGATCGGGTCCGGCGGCTCGATCTTGTTCTTGATGCCGTCGAGCCCGGCCATGAGCATCGCCGGGAACGCGAGGTACGGGTTGCACGACGGGTCCGGTGAGCGGAACTCCACGCGCTTCGCCGCCGGCGTCTGGAAGTACACCGGGATCCGCGCGCAGGCGGAGCGGTTCCGCTGCGAGTACACGAGGTTGATCGGCGCCTCGTAGCCGGGCACCAGCCGGCGGTACGAGTTCGTGGTGGGCGCGGCGAAGGCGAGGATCGACGGCGCGTGCGCCAACAGTCCTCCGATGTACCAGCGCCCCAGATCCGAGATGCCGGCGTACCCCACCTCGTCCCAGAACAGGTTCTCGCCCTCCCGCCACAGTGACTGGTGCGTGTGCATCCCCGAGCCGTTGTCCTGGAAGATCGGCTTCGGCATGAACGTCACGGTCTTGCCCGCGGCGAGCGCCGTGTTCTTGATGACGTACTTGTACTTGAGCACAGCGTCGGCGGTCTTCAGCAGCGTGTTGTACCGGATGTCGATCTCGGCCTGCCCCGCCGTACCGACCTCGTGGTGCTGAACCTCGACATCGATCCCCACCTTCTGGAGGTTGAGCAGCATCTCGCTGCGCAAGTCCTGGTAGTGGTCCATCGGCGGAACGGGGAAGTACCCCTCCTTGTATCGGGGCTTGTAGCCGCGGTTGGGCTGGCCGGTGATGTCGCGCTCGGCACCCGAGTTCCACACGCCCTCGACGGCATCGATGTGGTAGTAGCCCTCGTGCTGGTTCTGATCGAACCGGATCGAGTCGAAGATGTAGAACTCGCACTCGGGGCCCCAGTACGAGATCTCGGCGATCCCGGTTTGCTGCAAGTACAGCTCGGCCTTGCGCGCGATGTACCGGGGGTCCCGACTGTACATCTCGCCGGTCACCGGATCCTTCACGAAACAGTGGATGACGAGCGTGGGGTGCTGCAGGAAGGGGTCCATGTAGGCGGTGTCCGCGTCCGGAAGCAGGAGCATGTCGGACTCCTGGATCTCCTGGAACCCGCGGATGGAGGATCCGTCGAAGCCGAACCCCGAGTCGAAGTCCTCTTCCTTGAGCTCGGACATCGGGATCGAGAAGTGCTGCATCAGGCCGGGCAGATCGCAGAACCGCAGGTCAACGATCTGCGCTCCGGCGTCCTTGGCAAGCGACATGACGTCCTTGGGCGTGGTCATGCTGGGTCGGACCCCCTTCATCGGTTGGACGGGCGGAGCCTATCCCGGGACGCGTATCCGCGTGGTTTCGGCCTCGTTAACTCTGCGTAACGGCGAAGGCCCTGGTAGATAGGCTGCGCCGACCCCAAGGTGGCAGCCCACTTTCTTTTGCTCGACCGCCAAGATTCGCCCAACCCCGCCGGAACACACCCGCAAGAAATCCCGGGCACCGAACGTCTTCTTGCTTGGATTACTCAAGGCCCAGGAAAGGGGCAGCGATGAGGGCCATGGTTGAGCTTGTCCTGACCAAGGAACCGGGGGACGATTCGGACCAGCGGTTCCGATTGGCACCCGTCTCTCTCGGTCCGGAGGACCGCTCTGTCGGATGGGTGCTCGTCGATATGACCAGATGGGACGGCGCCCTGGGGGGGTGTCTGTTCACCACCTCGAAGGAGAACGCACAACACCTCCGCGCTGCGGCTGCAAGGCGCGGTGGTCTGGTGCCCTTGTTGCACTCTGTGTTGCGATAGAGGTCGGGTGGCGATCCTCCATCCACCTGAGTGCCGCGGTTGTGCGCCCGCGTCTGGGGATTCGACGCCCCAGACGAGACTTCCTTCGAGGTCAGGCCACTTCCAGGCGTAATGGGGGAGGGGGTCTTGCTCTGGCCACCGTCTACCTTCAGACTCGGGGGGGCCGGAAAGGGCATCATGCTGCGCAAAAAAGACAAACAGCCGGTCCAACCCGAGCCTGCGGATCCGCCGGTAGAAGCGCCAGTGGAGATCCCGGCGCCGGCTCCACCGGATCCGATCGTCCGCGCGATCCTGGTTGGCCCGTCTTCACCGCTCCAGACCCACTTGGTCGATCTGATCTCCGCGACGCCGAGGTTCGAGGTCCTCGACCGGTTCGATCTCGCGGATCGGGCCATGGGCATCGCCCACTCGCTGCCGGCCCGCCGTCGCATCGCGATGCTCATCGACGCGAAGCTCCCCGAGCCCCATGATGCCGGGTGGCTCATCCGTCGTCTCCGGGAACTCCACCCGACCCTCCGATTGTTCGCCTACGCGGAGCCGGAGGAAGAGTCCCTGATGGAACACGTCGCGCTCGCGGGGGTTGACGAGATCCTGGTGATTGAGGGTCCGGAATCCGACCGTGAGGTTCTCGACGCCTTCGTTCGACAGTTCGACCTGGCCTCGCCCCCGGAACAGCCCTTTTCGTCCGGGGAAGTTCCGGTGGAGCATCCACTCCCGGCCGTCCTCGCACCACCCGTGGTCGCGGACGAAGCGCCGGTGGAGCCTCTACTCCCGGCCGAACCCGCACCTGTGCTCGCGGCGAAGCCCCCGGCCGAGATTGCGCTTCCTGCCGCCCCTGCACCTGTGGTCCCAGCGGAGATTCCACCCCCGACCGAACCCGCAGCGGTCGTCGCCGAAGACATCCCGCCGCAACCACCGACCCCGAACGTTCCTGTCGAAGCGGACGCGCAGCCTCGGCCGCATGAGACACCGACTGAGGTCACCCCTGCTCCGATCGATGCCGCATCGCTTCACGTCGGCGATCCTGCGACCCGGAAGCGAGGCCGTTTTCACAAGCGGGGGGGCGCGCCCCGAAAGGTCAAGGAGGATGCGCAAGAAGTGGAGTCGGCCGCCGTTCGCAATCTCGAACGTGAACTCGCGGGGGTCCGGAAACTGAGCCCCGAGGCGACGAGGCTCGCGGTGACTCACGAGCCTCTCCCCTCCACGAGGGCAGCGGAAGGGCGACCCCGGAGCAAGGAGACAGACAAGCCGTCGGAATAAGAACGCGCGGCCCGCGGTACGCTTCCATCGGTGAGTGAGCAGCCGCAACCGGACGGATCCGAGCCTCAGCCGCAGAGTCCCACCGAGGCGGTCTCCGTCGATCCCCAGCGTCTGATCCGTATCGCGGCCGTCACGCGGGAAGTGCTCGAGGAAGCCCGGCGCATCCGTCCCGAGGGGGGCGCGGTAGACCATCTCAAGCGGCTCCACGAGAAGATCCATGACGAGCTCAAGGAAGCGTTGCCGCCGGAGCTGTTCGAGGAGTTCGACGAACTGACCCCCGACATCAAGGAGGGGTCGCTCGAGGAGCTCGCCCTCGGCCATGCCGAGATCCTGGGGTGGCTGGAGGGTCTGTTCCAGGGAACGCAGATCGCGATGCAGCTCCAGGCGATGCGCGCGTTCCAGGAGGCCCAGCGCAAGGCGCTTGCGGAGGGCGCGCCTCCACCCGAAGGTCCGGCGATCCCCGGCGGGCGGGAACGCGATCCCCGCTATCTGTAGCTACTCGGTCTGGGGTTCCGCTGCGCGATAGCCGACACCGCGCACGGTCTCGATGAGGTGCTCGTGCTCGGGGCCGAGCTTGGCGCGGAGGCGGCGGATGTGGACGTCCACCGTTCGGGTGCCGCCGTAGAAGTCGTAGCCCCACACTTCGCGGAGGAGCGCGCTCCTCGTGAACACACGGCCGGGATGCTGCGCCATGTACTTCAGGAGCTCGAACTCCTTGTACGTGAGGTCCAGAGGGCGCCCGTCGCACGTGACCTGGTAGGTCTCGCTGTTGATCGCACATTCGCCGAGTCGGATGGAAGCTTCCTGCCCGCCCCCCAGCCTGCGGCGGACCATCGCCAGCCGAACCCGGAGCTCCTGGTCGGGCGTTCCCGGGTAGAGCAGCTCGTCGGCCGTCTCGTGCCACGGAAGCCGATCCAGATCACTCCGCTCCACGATGACCGCGACCGGGAGCTTGGTCCCGGCGGAGTCGAGCGCGGCCAGGATGCGCTCGGCGTGCGCGGGGTTCTCGGCCGCGTCGACCAACACGACGTCCGGAGCGAGGTCCGGGAGGTGGGCGAGCGAATCGACGCTGAGGGGTTCCGCCTTCACGTCGAGGCCCAATGCCTCGACGGCCGGTAGCGCCTCGCGGGGGGAACGATCGGTGAGGACGACAAGCCTGGCCATGACGGATGACGCGCGCCGAGGGTAACAGACCGACGCAAGCCGCCGGGCCTCCCGCCCAGAGCTGAGCAAGTAGGCTTGGGGCGTGCCGCGCTCACCGCTCACGATGCGATCGCATCGTTTCTCCATGCCGGTCGAACGACTTGCGCTGACCGCGAGCGACGGCGTCCCGCTTGTGGGGGTGCAGCTCGGTTTCGCCGATCCCTCGATCGTGTTCTGTCACGGGTTCATGGGATGGCACCGCAAACCGCGCGTGGGACGGTTCATCGAGCTGTTGTCGCGTTGGTTCAGCGTCTACGCCTTCGACCTCCGCGGACACGGGCGGAGCGGCGGCGTCTGCACGTTCGGCGACAAGGAGATCCTCGACGTAGAGGCGGTGCTCGACCTCGCGCGCCTCGACGGTCATTCGAAGGTGGCCACCCTGGGGGCCTCGATGGGTGGGATCGCGGTGATCCGGCACGCCGCGCTGCTCGGCGGCGCGGACGCCGTCGTGTCGGTCTCGACGCCCGCGCGGTGGGAGGGCCACCGATCCGAGGCGATCCGGAGGATGGAGTGGTTCACGACGTCGCCGAACGGCCGCCGGCTGTCACGGGCTGCCGGCGTCCGGCTCACTGACGAGTGGCACGAACCCGAGGCGCCCGAGGACGTCGTGGAGAAGATCGCCCCCACGCCGGTGATCGTCGTGCACGGCCGAGACGACCACTACTTCGAGGAGGAGGAGGCCTGGCGGCTGTATCGGCGGGCCGCCCAGCCCAAACGGTTGCTGCTGGCCACCCGGTTCGGGCACGGCGAGGACGGGTTCACGCCGGCGTTCGCCGAGCGTCTGGCCCGACTCCTGTATCAGACGTGGGGGCTCGAGTGGCTCGGGTGAGGCTGTTCGCGGCGCTCCGCGACATCGCGGGGGACCGTGAGCTCGACGTCCCCGGCGAGACACCGCGGGAGATCGTCGACGCGCTCACGGAGAAGTTCGGGGAGCGGTTCGGCTCCATCGCGGCAGCGGGGTCGGTGGTGGTGGACGGCGAGCGTGCCGGGCTCGATCAGGCGCTCCGTGGCGACGAGCAGGTGGCGCTGCTCCCGCCGGTGTCGGGGGGCGAGCTTCCCGCCCGTAGGCCCGAGCGCGTCATGCTCCTGGCGAATCCGGTGGCGCGCACCGTGTCGCGTCCGCTGCTCGAGGTCATCGAGCGGGCCCTGGCCGCCGACGTCAAGCTCGACGTACACGAGACGAGAGCTCGCGGGCACGCCACCGAGTTGGCCCGGGAAGCCGTCGCCGAGGGGTTCGACCTGGTGGTGGTGTTCTCGGGCGACGGCACGATCAACGAGGCACTCCAGGCGTTAACAGGCACCGACGTCGCCCTCGGCGTCATCCCGGGAGGCGCGACGAACGTCCTGGCTCGATGGCTCGATATCCCCCTCGACCCGGTGGAGGCGACCGTCCATCTGCTCCATGCTGCGTCCCAGGGTCGCCGCCGACGTCTCAACATCGGCAGCGCGGACGGCCGGTATTTCTGCTTCGCCTGCGGGATCGGCGTGGACGCGGCAGCCATGGCGCACGTGGACGCGCGGAACCCTCGCTCCAGGGGGCGGTTCGAATGGCTCAGCCTCTGGGCGGTGGTCCGCGAGGGGATCCGCTACGCGGGGAAGCCGAGCGACCTCGCCGTGCGGGTCGACGGCGGGGAGCCGATGTCTGCCGTGACCGTGGTGATCGGCCGGACACATCCCTACACGTTCTTCAAGCGATGGGGAGTGAAGGTAACGCCCGAAGCAACCATGGAGGGTGGGCTCGAGGTCCTCACGGTGCGTGACCTCAAGCGTCGGTCGCTGCTGCGTGTCGTGTGGCAGGTCCTCGTGAGCGGGACGGTGTCGAAGCGACGCAACGTCTCGTACGCGCACGACGCCGAGGCCGTGGAGATCTCCGCTCCCACACCATTCCCGGTGCAGGTCGACGGGGACAACATCGGCGAGCGGCAGAGCCTCTCGGTGCGCCTCGAACGCGCGGCGCTCTGGGTCATCGCGTAGCAGATGCTCCGAAAGCTCCTCGTCATCGTGCTGGTCATCGCGGCGATCCTGGTGGCCGTCGACTTCGGAGCCCGGCTGTACTCACAACGGGTCGTGGCCGACCAGATCAAGTCCTCGCTCGATCTCTCCGAACGCCCGTCCGTGAAGCTGGGAGGGTGGCCGTTCATCCCGCACGCCTTGTCGGGAAATCTGGACAGCGCGACGGTGACGGCGACCGAGTTCAGTGCGCAGGGCGTTCGACTGACCAAGGTCGTGTTGACGCTTCAGGACGTGCACTTCTCGTCCCACCGGATGATCACCAGGGGATACGGGAAAGTCTTCGCGAAGCACGGTGCCGTCACCGCCGTGCTCAGCCAGGACGATCTCGACCAAACCCTGCGCAGCGAGGGGTTGCCGCTGTCGGTGACCTTCGAGGGCGGACGCGCCACTGCGAGCGTCGCCGGAGTGTCCGTGAGCGTTGACGTCGCGCTCGACGGGAACACCCTGGTGCTGACACCCTCCGGAGCGGGCGGTGTGTCCGCGCGAATCGGCCTTCCCCTTCCGATCCGCGGGATGCACTACACGTCGCTTCGTGTGACGGGCGGCGAGATCGCGCTGTCTGCCGCCGCGAAGAACGTCGTGCTGATCCTGCCCAAGTAGCGCTCGGGCCGAACGCCTACGGCACGATCTCCACGGCTTCGACGTCGCAGACCTTCGTCCCATCGTGGTTGCCGTCCTGCGGTCTCTTCTTCCCCCGCTGGTCGATGGCCGGGCACGGGCCGTTCAGTCCGCCGTCGATGGCCGGGCTACCCTGTTGGGGCAACTGCGTCTGGGTCCGGCCGCCGTGGTTTGCGAGGGTTCCGAGCTTCGGGTTCTTGTTGTTGTGGTCGAGCGGCTTGCTGAGGTGGCACGACCCGTCGTCGGAGATGTTCCCGCCGCCCGACCCCACCGTGCCCGTGCAGTTCGGCGATGAGTTGAGAGCCACGATGCTGTTCGTGAGCTTGATCGACCCGGCGGACCTGTCGACCCCGAGATCCGACTTCGTCAGGGTGCTGTTCAGAACCGTCGTCGTCCCGCCGTTCACCTCGACGTTCTCGGAGATGTTTCCGACGATCGAACTGTTCACGATCTTCGTCTTCCCGTCCGTGTCGACGCCGACACCGAAGCCGACGACCGTACTCCCCGTGATGGTCACGGTCGTCCCGGTCCCCCCGGAGACGGAGACGCCATCGTCCGCGGGGGTGAAGATCGAGACCGTCGTGTTCTTGATCGATCCGGTGGTGATGCTGCCGCCGGAGTTGTTGTCGATCTCACGGGTCTTCGAGTTCGTCACCGTGAGGTGGCTGACCGACCCCGTGAACGAGTTGTTGTCGATGACGTCGGTGACGATGCTCTTCGTGATCGTGAGCGTAGAGACGGCCGTGTTGTCGTCGCTCGAGTTGTTCGTCACACCGGGGAAGGTGCTATTGCTGATGTGCATCACCGATTTCTCGCCGCTGCCGGAGTTGTTGTTCATCTCCGACGTCGCCTTCACGTCGATCACGTTCGCGGTGGCGTCCTCGTTGTTCACGTCGACCAGCGTGAGGTGCTCGTACGTGGACGTCCCGCCGCTCGTGGTGAACTCGAAATCCGCGACTTGTGTCTTGGAGCGTCCATTCCCCTTGATGATGACGTTCGAGTGCACGTCCGGCGGGGAACTGAGGTGGATGACCTGCCCGTTGATGCCCGTCGCGAACGCGACGGTGTCGGTTCCCGTCGACGACCCCGTATGGCAGGTGTCGACCGCGGTGTTGGAGTTCGCGGCCTGGATCGCCTCGACAAGCGAACACTTGCCGTCGGAGGCCCCCACACCGGCCGCCGTGTTGACCGTGATGGTGGCCCGGTGGCAAATGCCGGTTGAATG
>JBKOXF010000063.1:0-5020 GCA_046724795.1 Actinomycetota bacterium
GACGTCGTCTTCCATTGCGCCGCGAGCGTGCAGTTCGACCCGCCCATCGACGACGCGTTCCGCATCAATGTCCTCCGCGCCCGGGCCTCGTACGAGGCCCTCGCCGCGACGGGTTCGTCGCCGCACGTCGTGCACGTGTCCACCGCCTACGTCGCGGGCGTGGCGAAGGGCGTGGTGCCGGAGGCTCCGCTCGACCATGACGTGGACTGGCGAACCGAGACCGAGTCGGCGATGGCGACGCGGACCTTGGTGGAGGCGCAGTCGCGAAGCCCCGAACACCTCCATCGGTTCATGGCGCGGGCGCGCCGCGAGCACGGGCGGGCCGGGCCCAAGGTGGTGGCGGAGCACGCCGAGGAACGCCGGCGCGAGTGGGTGCACAAGCGGCTGGTTGAGCACGGCCGGGCGCGTGCGCAGACCCTCGGGTGGCCCGACGTCTACACGCTGACGAAGGCGCTCGGGGAGCGGGCCGTGGAGGAGCTCGCCGCCGAGCACGGCCTGCCCCTGTCCGTGGTCCGGCCGTCGATCGTGGAGAGCGCGCTGCAGGTGCCATTCCCGGGATGGATCGAGGGGTTCAAGATGGCCGAGCCGATCATCCTGGCGTACGGTCGCGGCGCGATCCCGGAGTTCCCGGGCATCCCCGAGGGCATCCTCGACCTGATCCCCATCGATCTCGTCGTGTCCGCGATGCTCGCGGTGGCGGCGCGACCGCCGGGATCCTCGTCGCCGGAGTACTTCCACGTGTGCTCGGGTTCCCGGAACCCGCTCTCGTTCCTGCGGAACTACGAGCTGGTGCGGGAGTACTTCCATCGACATCCGCTGCCCCAACGCGGACGGGGGTTCTTCGACGTGCCGGTGTGGCGGTTCCCCGGACGGCGGCGCGTGGAGCAGAAGCTCCGGGCCGGCGAGCGGTTGCTGGACGCCGCAGATTCGGTGGTGTCGCGGCTGCCTCGCTCATCGCGGACCCGCAAGCTGGCTCGGGACGTCGATCGGTTCCGGGGACGCCTGGAGTTCGTGCGGCGGTACGCGGACCTGTACGGCGCGTACGTCGAGGCCGAGGTCATCTACACCGACGAACGCACGCTCGCGCTCTCGGAGTCGCTTTCGAAGGAAGATCGTCGCGACTTCGTGTTCGACAGTGCGGTGATCGACTGGCCGTACTACCTCGAGGAGGTGCACTGCCCGGCCATCTCGGTGGCGCTGCGGTTCCCGGGGCCGGCGCGGAACGAGCCGGAGATCCGGGTTCGTCCGCGCGAGAACGGGGTCGTGCTCGCGGTGTTCGACATGGAGGGAACCATCGTGTCGTCGAACGTCGTCGAGTCGTACCTGTGGTTGCGACTGGCGGAGCTCCCGCGCGAGCGGTGGACGGGGGAGGTCGCTTCCGTGGCGCGGGCCATGCCGGCGTATCTGTCCGCGGAACGCCGCGACCGCGGCGAGTTCCTCCGGTCGTTCTACCGACGGTACGAGGGGGCGTCGGTGGACGGCGTGGAGGAGTTGGTCCGCGAGCACGTTGCGGAACTGCTCCTGCAGCGCGTGTCGCCGGCGGCGGTGAGGCGGATCCGGCAGCATCGCGCGGCGGGGCATCGCACCGTGCTGATCACCGGGGCGCTGGCCGCGTTCGTGGAACCGCTCCGTCCGCTGTTCGACGAGATCGTTGCGGCGGAGCTGTTGGCCCGGGACGGTCGGTACACCGGATTCCTGGCGTCGCCGCCGCTCGTGGGCGAGGCCCGCGCCGCGTGGCTCCGGCGGTACGCCGCGCGCGAAGGCGCCGACCTCGCGCTGTCGTATGCGTACGCGGACTCGCACACGGACCTGCCGTTGTTGCGCGCGGTAGGCAACCCCGCCGCGGTCAACCCGGACGTGTCGCTGTTCCGGGCGGCCCGGCGGAGCCGGTGGCCGGTTGAAGAGTGGGAACACACCCGGGGCACCCCGCGGGTGTTGGTGCCGGAGGCGGTGCTGGCGTGACCCTGTCGCTGGAGCTGTATCGGTCGGTGCCTCGATACGTGGCCGCGCGGGCAGTCGGCGAGCGCTTCCCCGGCTTGTTGGCCGGCCCGGTCGCGCCGCTGCGGCTGGTGAACCGGGAGGATCGAGTGCCGCCGGCGGAGGGATGGGCGCGCGTGCGCCCGCTGCTCTCGGGGATCTGCGGGAGCGATCTCGCCACGATCTCGGGGCGGTCCTCGTTCTACTTCTCGCCGCTCGTGTCGATGCCGTTCGTCCCTGGACACGAGGTGGTCGGCGAGCTCCTCGACGACGTCGACGGCCTGTCGGCGGGGACGCGAGTGGTGCTGGACCCGGTGCTGTCGTGCGCTGCCCGCGGGTTCGACGAGCTCTGCGATTCGTGCGCCGCCGGTGACACGTCGCGCTGCGATCACGTGACGGTGGGCCACATCTCGCCGGGGCTGCAGACAGGGTACTGCGCCGACACGGGCGGCGGCTGGAGCAGGCAGCTCGTGGCTCATCGTTCGCAGCTGCACGCGGTGCCCGATCGGATGAGCGATCGCAAGGCCGTGCTGGTGGAGCCGCTGGCGTGCGCGATCCACGCGGCGCTCCGGGCGGATCCGGCGCCGGGCGCCGCGGTGCTCGTCGTGGGCGCGGGGACGGTCGGCGCCCTCACGTTGCTCGCGCTGCGGGAGTTCACCCAAGCCGGACGCATCACGGTGGTGGCGAAGCATCCCGCCCAGCGCGAGATGGCCCGGGCCTTCGGGGCGACGGATGTGGTCGATCCGCGAGGCTCCGTTGCGTCGCTCCGCCGCGCCACCCGTTCGTTGCGGTTGAAGCCGGAGCGCGGCGGGGAGTTCCTATTGGGCGGGGTCGCAGTCGCGATCGACTGCGTGGGGTCGAAGAGTTCCCTCGACCTGTGCTTGCGAACGTCGCGGGGCGGAGGGCGCGTGGTGCTGACGGGACTGCCCACCGCGGGCGCCGACCTCACGCCCCTGTGGTTCCGGGAGCTCTCGCTCGTTGGCGCCTATGCGAGCGGAACCGAGCAGGTGAACGGGGACCGAAGGCGGACGTTCGATCTGGCCGTCGATCTCGCCGCGGACGCACCCATCGAGCACGTGGTCGGCGCCGTGTATCCGCTGCGGTCGTGGCGCCGGGCCGTGGACCACGCGCTCGACGCCGGGCGACTGGGGACCGCGAAGGTCGTATTCGATCCAGGAGAGGACTGAGATGCCGAGACCGGGATTCGTGCTGGAGATCGACGAGCGGACGCCCCCGCTCCTGGTGCACGCGGGCGAGAGCTTCGGGCTGCACCGGTTCCCCATGGGCACGCGCGTCGTGTACCCCCCCGACTCCCTCCCGGGCCTTCTCGATCCCACGGGCGCGATCCGCGACGCGCTGCTGCACCCGCTCGACTCCGAGCCACTGACCGAGCTGCTTCGCCCCGGCATGCGGCTGACGATCGCCTTCGACGACATCTCGCTGCCCCTGCCGCCGATGCAGACGCCGGACGTCCGGCAACGCGTGATCGAGCAGGTGCTGGAGCTCGCGGCGCGGGCGGGCGTGGACGACGTGCAGATCCTGGTGGCGAACTCGCTGCACCGGCGGATGACGGCGTCGGAGATCAAGCGCGTGGTCGGGGAGCGCGTCTTCCGGTCCTTCTGGCCGGACGGGCTGCGCAACTACGACGCGGAGGATCCCGCCGACCGGGCGTTCCTGGGAACGACCGATCGAGGCGAGGAGGTCGAGATCTCGAAGCGGGCCGCGGAGTCCGGCCTCCTCGTGTACGTGAACATCAACCTCGTGGCCATGGACGGCGGCCACAAATCGGTAGCCGTCGGCCTGTCGGGGTACCGATCGCTGAAACATCACCACAACGTCCACACGATGCTGAACTCGCGGTCCTTCATGGACCCGTCGCACTCCGGGCTGCACGACTCGGCGTCACGGCAGGGCCGGCTGATCCAGGAGCACGTCCGCGTGTTCACCGTGGAGACGACGCTCAACAACAACACGTTCCCCAGGCCGTTCGACTTCATGAACAAGCGGGAGTGGGAGTGGTCGGTCACCGATCAGGCCTCCTACCTGGCGGCGAAGAAGGCCAACGAACGGGCGCCCGCGCGGATGCGTCGTGAGGTGTTCCGCCGGATCGAGGCCCCGTACGGGCTGACCGGCGTGCACGCCGGCGACACAGAGGCGGTCCACGCGGAGACGCTGAAGAGCGTGCACCGGCAGCAGCTCGTGGAGGTCGACGGCCAGGCCGATGTCATGGTCGTCGGGCTTCCGTACGTCTGCCCGTACAACGTGAACTCGTTGATGAACCCGATCCTCGTGCAGTGCCTCGGGCTCGGCTACTTCTTCAACATGTACATCGGCAAGCCGCTGGTGCGGCCGGGCGGCGTGATGATCCTGCACCATCCGGTGCCGTGGGAGTTCCACCAGGTGCACCACCCGAGCTACGTGGACTTCTTCGAGGAGGTCCTGGTGGAGACCACGGATCCAGCCGCCATCGAGGCGAAGTTCGAAGAGCAGTACGCGACCGACCCCTGGTACCAGCATCTATACCGCAACTCGTACGCGTACCACGGCGTGCACCCGTTCTACATGTGGTACTGGGGCGCGCACGCGATGGACTATCTGGGCGACGTGATCTTCGTGGGCGCCGACCGGAAGTCCGTGCAGCGGATGGGGTTCCGGACGGCCACGACGTTCACCGACGCGCTCGAGATGGCGGGGGAGACCGTGGGACGCTCCCCGCAGATCACCTACCTGCACGCGCCTCCGCTCGCGCTTGCCGAGGTGCGGTGATGGCGTCGCTGTCGCGCGACGTCCGCCAGATCGCGGCGGGGTGGCGCTGGGGGAAGCGGCCGATGGTCCCGCGCAGCGCCGAGCCGTTCGCGCCGCGAGAAGAACCGGAAGAGTTCCCCACCGCGTGGGCCCGGACGCCGGCGGCGCGGGCCGTTCGGGACGCCGTGCAGCGCTACGCGCTTCGCCCTATGGTGTGGAACGAGACACGGGTCCGGATCGAGGGGCTCGACGTGCTCGAGCAGCTCCGGCCTCCGGTGATCTTCGTGTCCAATCACTC
>JBKOXF010000088.1:0-19039 GCA_046724795.1 Actinomycetota bacterium
GCGCCGGCCGGCGTGGGGACCCTGCCGGTGCGGTTGGGTGAGCGTCGAGCGCGCGAGGTGACGCTCGGTCTGATGGTCGGGTTCTACGTGTCCGTGATCGTGCTCGCGGCGACCGGCGCGCTGTCCGCGTGGGCGCTGGTGTCCCTGATCGGAGTGACCCGCCTGGTCCCCGTGTGGAAGGTGTTCTCCCAGCCGAAGCCCGACGGCCCCCCGCCCGAGTATCCCGACTACCCGATCTGGCCGTTGTGGTTCACGGCCGCCGCGTTCGTCCACGCGCGAAGAGCCGGGGCGCTCTTCGTTGCGGGCCTGATCCTGGCCGCTATCCTGCCTGGGTAGCGGGCCCTACCCCGCACTCGATCTCATGGCCGAGAAACTCCTGGTAGATGGCGGGAACCGCCTGAGCGGATCGGTGCCGATCGCGGGCGCGAAGAACTCCGCGCTCAAGCTCATGGCGGCGTCACTCCTCGCGAGCGGGCGCACGGTGATCCGCAACGTCCCCCGCATCGTGGACTGCCTGACCATGGGCGAGGTCCTTCAACACCTCGGGGCGGGGGTGGACTGGGACGGCGACACGGTGACCATCGATACGAGCACGGTCGACTCCGTCGAGACGCCCTACGAACTGGTGTCACGGATGCGCGCGTCGATCATCGTGCTCGGACCGCTTCTCGCCCGGTACGGGCGCGCTCGGGTTGCGATGCCCGGTGGATGCAACATCGGGGCCCGGAACATCGACCTTCACATCCGAGGCCTGGAGCGGCTCGGGGCAAGCCACGAGTACGAGCACGGGTACATGGAATGGACCGCACCGCGGCTCCAGGGCGCGATGATCTCGCTCGATTTCCCCAGCGTCGGCGCGACCGAGAACGCGATGATGGCGGGGGTCGCCGCTCAGGGCACCACGGTCATCGAGAACGCGGCCCGCGAGCCGGAGATCGTCGACCTGGGCGACTTCCTCGCCTCGATGGGGGCGAAGATCGAGGGCGCCGGCGGCACGACGATCGAGATCGAGGGGGTGCAGGAGCTCCGGTCGATCGAGCACCGCGTCATCCCGGACCGCGTGGAGACGGGGACGTTCGCCATCGCTGCCTGCGCCACCCACGGTGACGTCCTGCTGCAGGGAGCCCGGGCCGATCATCTCGACATCCCGCTGTCGAAGCTCACCGAATCCGGGGCGGATGTGGCGGTCGAGTCCGAGGGGATCCGGGTTCGGATCGACCGCCGCCCGAGCTCCGTGGACGTGATCACCCTGCCGTACCCGGGTTTCCCCACGGATCTGCAGCCACAGATGATGGCGATGCTCGCGGTGGCGAAGGGACCCGGCTCCATCGTCACGGAGAACGTGTTCGAGAGCCGGTTCATGTTCGTCGACGAGCTGAAGCGGATGGGCGCCGACATCCGGACCGAGGGCCACCATGGCGTGATCCGCGGGGTCGAGCAGCTGTCCTCCGCACCGGTGCGCGCGCTCGACATCCGGGCCGGCGCGGCGATGGTGATCGCCGCGCTGGTCGCAGAGGGCACGACCGAGATCTCGAACGTGTACCACCTCGACCGGGGCTACGAAGAGCTCGAGACGAAGCTCACCGCGCTCGGCGCGCAGGTGCGGCGGGTGAAGGAGCACTCGCCGGCCCTCACGTGAGGAAAGCCCTCCTCGCCGCGGTCGCCGCGGCCGGCATCCTCCTCAGCGCATCGCCGGCTTCCGCGGTTCCCGGTATCTCCCGGCAGACCGTCGTCTTCCTCGTGCACGACGTGCCGTTCGAGCGGTTCATGGGCGTGCAGGAGTTCCAAGCGCTCGCGCGAGCGGGCGGTGCCGCGCTGATGACCACGCTCACCGCTCCGGGTGATCGAGGCCCCGGGGCGTATGTGACGCTCGGCGCCGGCGCGCGCAGTTCGTCGCACGAGGCCTCGATCCGCGTCGTCGGGAACACCCCGTTCCTGGTCTCCGACATCGCGAGGCTCGTGAACGAGAACCGCGATCGATCGACACCCGGCCTCCTCGGTTCCGTCCTCCGGCAACAGCCCTTCTCGAACCCTGCGTTCGCGTGTGCCAGTGGCGTGGACGCCATTCTGGTGGCGATGGATCGGAGCGGGAGGGTCACCAGCGCTCACGGCGGGACGGGAGTTTGTCCGGTCACCGTGCTGGACGTGCCGCCGGGAAGCCCGGCCGCGGTCGGGGCCAAGGTCCGAGAGATCGTCACGCAGCACGGGGCGGAGATACCGACGCTTGTGGTGGTGCTGGAAGCGGAGCCCTCCGTTCAGATGCGGCACACAGGTGACGAGCTCTCGCCGGTCGTGATGGCTCAAGGGACGGCGTCGGAGTTGTTCGACGCGAGCGGGCCGATGCATACGTTGACGTCGGATACGACCAGGCGAGACGGCGTCGTTTCCAACGAGGACGTGGCGCCGACGATCCTGAACTTCTTCGGTATCCCGGTCCCGTCCGAGATGAACGGGTCGCCCATCCGCGTCGTGGACCATGCGCCACCGTTCGCGTTGCACCAGAAGCATCTCGAGCAGCGGCGGCTGACCGTCCCGATCCAGGTCGCCGTCGGCCTCGCGGTCACGATCCTCGGCCTGCTTGCCCTCTTCGTCCTGTGGCTGAAGCCGAGGCTCCCCGACGTCGTCGCGAGGATCGCTCCCGCCTTCATGCTGGCGATCCTTCCCCTCGGCGTGGCGTCCCTGGCAGCGGGCGCCCTGCCGCACATCACGTACGCATGGGTGATCCTGTTCCTGATCGCCGTCCCGGTCGTGGCGGGCCTCCTCGCGCTCACGCTGCGCGACCGCGGCGCGCTCGTCCCTCCACTCGCCATCGGCGCAGCCGTGCTCGCCTTCTACGTCGTCGAAGCACTCCGGGGCTGGCCCGACACGCTGACTACCCTCTCCGGCGGTGCGGCCCTCGACGGGTTCCGGTTCTACGGGATGGGCAACGTGGAGATCGGCAAGATCCTCGGCGCGTCGCTGTGGGTCGCCGCGTTCCTGTCCCCGTTCGCGGGGTTCGCCCTTCTCGTCGCCGCTGGGCTCTTCTGCGGATTCCCCGATCTCGGGGCGAATTTCGGCGCATGCATCACGCTGTTCGCCGCGGCCGGCCTGTGGCTCCCCCTCCGCAGCAAGGGACGACTCGCGTGGCGTGATCTCCTGTTCGTCGCGGGTGTGGTCGTCGGCGGGCTCCTCGTCGTGATCGGGGCGAACCTGATCTGGTCGCACGCCCCGACCCACGGGGCCCGGTTCGTCCGGAACGGACCGCACGGCGGTCTGTTCCACTTCGTGGCCGAGCGGCTCGGGACCGGAGTCCGTCAGCTCGTCGACTCGCCGCTCCTGTGGATCACGACGCTCGGACTTCTGCCCGAGCTGTACTTCGTGCTCCGGCCGACCCCGGTGCTCAAAGACGCCTTCGCCCGCTACCCTGCGTGGCGCGACGCGGTGCTCGTCCTGGTTCTGGCAAGCTTCGTCGCGCTCGTCGCGAACGACAGCGGGGCGGCGGCGGCGAGCTGGGGTTTCGGCGTCGCGGTGGCGAGCATCTTCTACCTGCCCCTCGTGGAGGAAACGTGGAGAACACCTGGGAACCCGGCTCCGGCAACGGCCCCGGAGCCGGCGGCGGCTCGACACAACTGATCCCGCCCGCACCGGCCCGCCCGGATGGGCCCGTGGTGAGCTGGCGATGGTGGGAGGCCATCATCGTGTTCCTGCTCGGGTCGTTGATCGGCATCCTGATCGCAGTGCCGGTGATCGCCTCGGTCCAGTCCCACCGGCTGGACGACCTCGTCGCGGGCATGAGCGGCGAGATCGGTCTCGGCCTCGGCGTGATCGGCTGGTTGTGGCTGATGCATCGCCGGGACATCGGGGCACTGGGGTTCCCGAAGCGGCCGGCGAAAGAGATCGGCTGGGGGGTCGTCGGTGGCCTGGCGCTCTACGTCGGCGGCGTCTTCGTGCTCGGCTCGATCCTGAGTGAGCTCATCCAGCGCCTCTCCGACAAGCACGTCCGTTCCCCACACCAGCTGCCGACGCACCTCAGCGGTGGCGAGATCGCGCTGGCGGGGATCACCGTGATCCTCCTCGCGCCGATCGCAGAAGAGCTGTTCTTCCGAGGGTTGCTGTTCAAGTCACTTCGTGCTCGTCATGGATTCGGGTTCGCCGGCCCCATCTCCGCCGTGTGCTTCGGGGCCGCTCACTTCCAGGGCCAGTGGCAGAACGGCCTCCTGCTCGCGCTGGTCATGGTCTGCGTGGGCCTGGGATTGGCGTTCATCTACGAATGGCGTGGCAACATCGTGGCGAACATGGCCGCGCACGCCACGTTCAACGTCATCGGGTTCATCTTCATCCTCTCGCTGAAATGACCGCCCCTCTGGAACAGGCGGCCGAGCTCGTCGCGCAGGGCGACGTCGTCGCGTTCACCGGGGCCGGCATCTCCGCCGAGTCCGGCATCCCGACGTTCCGCGATCCCGGCGGGCTCTGGGATCGGTACGACCCGATGCGGTTCGGCACGTTCGAGGGCATCGCGCGCGAGGCGATGGAGCACCCCGACGAGCTCGCGGACTATCTCACCGAGATGAAGCTCGCGTTCTCGCAGGCGCGTCCAAACCCCGGACACGTCGCATTGGCGGACCTGGAGCGAGCGGGGCTCGTGACCGGCGTGGTGACCCAGAACGTCGACGGCCTCCATCGCGAGGCCGGAAGCACCACCGTGGTCGAGGTCCACGGATCGAACCGGCGGCGGCGCTGCTTGTCGTGCGGGAACCTCGAGGAGATCAGCCGCGACGAGTACCTCGCGTCGATGGAGCGGACGATCCTGGGCCTTCGAACCGCGTTCGTCCCGAGCTACCAGTCCCTGATGCCCCGGTGCTCGGTGTGCGGCGGGCCGGCCCGGCCGGACGTGGTGGCGTTCGGGGAGGCCGTGAAGGATTTCGGAGCAGCCGAGCGACTGGCCGAGCGGGCGAGGGTCATGTTGGTCGTGGGCACGACCGGCGAGGTCTATCCTGCGGCGGCGCTGCCGGCGTATGCGCGCGGGTCCGGCGCGGTGGTGGTGGAGGTGGCGAAGGGGCACACGTTCGTGGAGGCCGACGTGCGGATCGAGGGTGAGGCGGGCCGGATCCTGCCCCAGATCGCCCGCCTGGCCCTGCCGTGACGCGGTCGGATCTGCTGGAGTGGCAGCCTCCGGCCAGCGGTGATTAACTCCCGGTCAACCTGAGCGGGAGGTGGTTGGGGCATGGCGACGTTCCCGAGCGAGGAATGGCTGAAGCTCTACGTCGAGCGCATCAACGACTCGAAGGAGTACAAGGAGGCGGCCACGACGTGGGAGGGTGACATCGCTTACGTGTTCGAGGCCGAGCCGGACAAGGGCGTCAACGACGAGGTGTGGGCGTGGCTAGACCTCTGGCACGGCGACTGTCGCGACGCCAAGTACAACCTCCCGCCGGATGAGGGGGAGAAGTCCCGGTTCATCATCCGCGCTCCGTACTCCCGGTGGAAGGAAGTCATCAAGAAGGAGCTCGACCCGGTCAAGGGCATGATGCAGGGCAAGCTCAAGCTGAAGGGCGACTTGCCCACGATCGTGCGCTACGTGAAGGCCGCGAACGAGCTGGTGAACCTGGCCCAGACGGTGCCCACCGAGTTCATCGACGAGAAGTAGGAACCGTTCCGCGCCCGCCGTTCGCCCCGACGATTTCGGTGAATCGCCGGGGCGAGTTGTAGCGACTACCCCGTCTCAGTGGCCAGGGTTGCTGGTCAACTGGAAGCAGGCGATGTCGTACTGTGCAATGGTCGGGCTCCCGTTCGCGGCGGTGGGATTCTGCGGGCTTCCGGCATAGACCAACGAAGCGTGCGCGAATCCGTCGGTCCCGAACCCGGTTGGCTGGTTCGAGGCGTTCGCGTCGCCGCAGGCCGTCCCGCCGGAACCGGTGGAGAGGACGCCTGGCTGCCCCGGCCCGTTGGGGCTCGGCGTGGCACCAGCCACCGAGGTCCCTCCGAATACCGCAGCGGCCGAGAGGGCGATGACGAGAGAGGCGCGCCTGAGCGCTCTCGTGCGCATGACTCCTCCTTCCTATCCGAGGGGCGTCGGAGGTAGTTCGGGCCACGATTCGGACCGGATTCGATTCAGCGCCGGTCCCGCCGTCTCTCTAACGAACATCAAATCGTCGGCTCCGCCGCGGAGCGAGAGGTCGAGGGCGAAGGGTACGATCGCTCGCGATGCGAGCCGTGGTCTACGAGGACGTCCAGAAGGTCGCGGTGACGGATGTCCCGGATCCGCGGATCGAGGATCCCAAGGACGCGATCGTCCGCGTGAGCTCCGCCGCGATCTGCGGTTCCGACCTGCACTTCTACACGGGCAAGGCGCCGCTCTCGCCCGGCGACGGCATCGGGCACGAGGGGATGGGCGTGGTGGAGGCAGTGGGCCCCGACGTTCGATCGTTCAAGTCGGGCGATCGGGTCGTGATCTCGTTCGACGTAGCCTGCGGTGAGTGCTGGTTCTGCAGGCGGGGCCAGACGTCGCTCTGCGTGGACTTCAAGAACTTCGGGGCCGGCCCCTTCGGCGGCGGCCTGGGAGGGATGCAGGCGGAGGCGGTCCGGGTGCCGATCGCGGACGTGAACCTCCTGGCCGTCCCCGACGACATGGAGGACGAACGGGCCCTGTTCCTCGGCGACATCCTCACGACGGCCTTCTACGGTGCCGCCATCGCCGACATCCAGCCCGACGACACGGTGGCGGTGATCGGCGCCGGGCCCGTGGGGTTCTTCTGCCTCCAGTCGGCGCAGGTGCACGGCGCCGACCGCGTGCTGTCGCTGGACATGGCGCCCGACCGGCTGGCGCTCGCGGAGAAGTTCGACGCGACGCCCATCAACGTGAAGGAGCGCAACCCGCAGAGCGCGGTGTTCGAGCTGACCGGCGGCCGGGGGGCGGACGTCGTGATCGAGGCCGTCGGAAACGTTGGGGCGTACGAGACGGCGCTGGAGGTGGTCCGGCCGGGCGGCACGGTGTCGGTGGTCGGGATGTACGTCACGGAGACCACGGACATGCAGCTCGGGGTGTACTGGACGCGGATGCTGAAGCTGGTGTTCTCGGGGATCATGCCGATCCACGCGTGGTGGGACCGCGCATTGCAGGCCGTCCGGGCCGGAGAGATCGATCCGCTCCCGATCATCTCCCACACGCTGCCGCTCGCAGATGCTCCGCACGGCTACGAGATCTTCGAGGCCCGCGAGGCCACCAAGGTGGTGCTGAAGCCCTAGTGGCCGCGGTGGTCGAGTACGCGGATCCCGAGCCAAACGGGCTCGCCGAGATGCTGGGCGGCCTGATCCAGGCGAACCTCGAGCAGCATCCCGAGCGAGAGACGCTGCTGAAGCCCGCGGTGATCGCGATCAAGGCTCCGGATGCGGAGGTGTCCGTGACGATCACCGTGCTCCCGGGAAAGGTCACCGTGCACAACGGGCGACCGAAGAGCCGGCCGCAGCTCGACGTGACGTCCGACTCGACCACCCTGATCGAGCTTTCGTCGGTGCCGCTGCGGTTCGGGTTGCCGGACTCGATGACGAAGGAAGGCCGGGAGGTCAACAAGAAGCTCTTCAAGGGCGAGCTCAAGGTGAAGGGGATGTTCACGCACCTGAGTGCCCTGGCCCGCTTCAACAAACTGCTGTCGGTGGCCTGACGTGTTCGGCTCGCGGCCCCGGGGAGCCCCGGCCGGAGTGCAGAGCGCCCCGGACCGCGATGCCAGCGCACGTCGGTGGTGACCGCCCCATTGCAGGTGGTACTAGGGGCAGCGCGACAGGGATCAGGCACAGCCGGTCCGATCGTTCGCTCGACTACTCTTGAGCGTGTGGACGTCGACGCGCTCGTCGAGGGCGTACTCGCTGGTGAGCGCAGGGCGGTGGCGCGCGCGATCTCGATGGTCGAGGATGGCGCCGACGGCCTGGCCGACCTTTCGGCCGGTCTGTACCCGCACACCGGCACGGCGTACTCGATCGGCCTGACCGGATCGCCGGGAGTCGGCAAGTCGTCGCTGGCGGCGCAGCTCGTGCAAGTGGCTCGTTCGCGCGACCTGTCGATCGGGGTGCTGGCCATCGACCCCACGTCGCCGTTCACCGGTGGCGCACTGCTGGGCGACCGCTTGCGGATGCAATCTCACGCCACGGACCCCGGCGTGTTCATCCGATCGATGGCCACCCGTGGGCACCTGGGCGGGATGGCGCTCGCCGCGCCGGAGGCCGTCCGGATCCTGGACGCCAGCGGGAAAGACATGGTCGTCGTGGAGACGGTGGGCGTCGGGCAGGCCGAGGTCGAGGTGGCGCACGCTACCGACACCACGCTCGTCGTGGTCTCGCCCGGCTGGGGCGACGCCGTCCAGGTGGCAAAGGCCGGGATCCTCGAGATCGCGGACGTGTTCGTGGTCAACAAGTCGGACAAGGAGGGGGCTGGGGAGGCGGCCCGAGACCTCCGGCACATGCTGAAGATGGGCGCCGAGATGGAGTGGACCCCGCCGGTCGTGCAGACGAGCGCCGCGACCAGCGAGGGCGTCGACCAGCTGTGGGACGCGATCGAAGGGCACCGCAAGCAGCTCGAGTCGACGGGGCGAGGACAGGAGCTCCGACGGGCTCGCCTCCTTGCCGAGGTGGAGGAGATGGTTTCTCAGTCTCTGAAGGAGCAGGTCAAAGCGGAGCTCCGGCGCGACTCGAAGCTCGGCGACGAGCTCCTCGATCGGACGACCGACCCATACCGGGCGGTCGGTATGCTGGTGGAACGCGTCCAGCAGGGAGACCAGGGTGACTGACGAGCGCGAGCGGTGGCGGAATCACTATCGAAAGGCGGGGGAGCGCGACGCCGAGTTCGAGACGCTGTCCGGTGAGCCGCTCGAGCCCCTGTACACGGCGGAGGACGTCGCTGGCGTCGACTACGAACGCGACCTCGGCTATCCCGGCCACTACCCATTCACCCGCGGCGTGTACCACTCGATGTACCGGGGCCGCTTGTGGACCATGCGACAGTTCGCCGGGTTCGGCTCGCCGGCGGAGACGAACCAGCGCTACAAGTTCCTGCTGAAGCAGGGGCAGGGCGGGCTCAGCGTCGCGTTCGACATGCCGACCCTGATGGGGCGGGACTCCGACGACCCGCGCAGCGAGGGCGAAGTGGGGCGGTGCGGCGTGGCCACCGACTCGCTGGCCGACTTCGAGACGCTCTTCGACGGCATCCCGCTCGGTGACATCACGACGTCCATGACTATCAGCGGCCCGGCCGTGATCCTGTTCGCGTTCTTCCTGGCGACGGCGGAGCGGCAGGGCGTCGACTGGAAAACGCTCGACGGGACGCTCCAGACCGACATCCTCAAGGAGTACATCGCGCAGAAGGAGTGGATCTTCCCGCCGCGGCCGCATCTGCGGCTGATCGGCGACCTCATCGAGTTCTGCGCGAGCGAGGTGCCGAAGTGGCACCCCATCAGCGTCTCCGGTTACCACATCCGCGAGGCCGGTTCGACGGCGGCGCAGGAGCTCGCCTTCACGCTGGCCGACGGGTTCTCGTACGTGGAGCTGGGACGGAACCGTGGGCTCGACGTCGACCGGTTCGCCCAGGGACTGTCGTTCTTCTTCAACGCGCACATCGATTTCTTCGAGGAGATCGGGAAGTACCGGGCGGCCCGACGGATCTGGGCCCGGTGGCTGCGGGACACGTACGGCGCCGAGGAGGAGACGTCGTTGCGGCTGCGATTCCACACGCAGACGGCGGGATGCTCACTGACCGCGCAGCAGCCGGAGAACAACATCGTGCGGACGGCCATCGAGGCGCTCGCCGCCGTGCTCGGCGGCACGCAGTCGCTGCACACGAACGCGCTCGACGAGGTTCTCGCGCTCCCCACTGAGAAGGCCGCCGAGATCGCCCTGCGCACGCAGCAGGTCATCGCCCACGAGACCGGCGTGACGAACGTGATCGATCCGCTCGGCGGCTCCTACTTCGTCGAATCGCTCACGAACACGATGGAGGAACGGGCCGAGGAGTACTTCGCCAAGATCAAGGAGTTCGGCAAGGGCTCGATGCTCGAGGGCGTGCTCGTGGGGATCGAGCGCGGGTACTTCCAGTCGGAGATCGCCGACGCCGCCTTTCGTGAGCAGGAGCTGTACGAGAAGGGCAGGCTGGTGAAGGTCGGCGTGAACGAGTTCGTGGACGAAGGCGAGGAGCCCATCGACACGCTCGTGATCGGGCCGGAGACCGAGATCAACCAGGTCGACGGCGTGCGGAAGATGCGCGACGACCGCGACGACGAGAAGGCCCAACAGACGCTCGCCGCGCTTCGTTCGGCCGCGGCGTCCGAGGACGAGAACCTCATGCTGCCGCTGATCGACTGCGCCCGCGCGTACTGCACCGAGGGCGAGATCGTCGACGCGCTCCGCCGCGTGTTCGGCGAGTACACCGAGACGCCCCGATTCTGATCTTCATGGGGGAGGGAGATCCCTCCCCGACCCCTACCCCTACCCCGACGTGCGTGATCGGTGGCGCTCCGAAAACAGCTTCCACCGGATAGCCTCTTCACATGCCGACCCGTCGCGAGTTCCTTGCGGGCGCCCTCGCCCTGTTCGCGACGGCCTGCTCGAGCGGCACGTCCACGCCGAGGGGCACCACCGGCACGCCGCGTTCCATCGCCGACCTGACCAAGGGCGTGCCGCAGCTCTCGCTCCTCGGCCTCGGCTCGGGGGGAGCGGGGGGCGATCCCAGCGATCCCATCCAGACCGGAACCAGTCTGCAGACCTTCGACCTGGGGGTTGGAACCAGCGGCCAGCTCCTCGAGGAGGGTGTCGCGGCCCTGTACGCGGCGCCGAGCGAGAACGCCGAGCTTCGGGGCCCGTTCCGCAGCCCGTGGTCACCGTTCACCGGCTACGAGAAGACGGGCGACCACTCGCCGGAGTCGCCGATCCCCGGCGTCTACGTGGCGCAGATGACGCTTCCGACGGCGGGATTGTGGACCGTTGCAGCCGTCGGGCCGGGGGGACCCTCCGAGGGCGTCGGCGTGAGCCACGTCTATGTCGGCGAGCCGACGGTCGCCAAGGTCGGAAGCAAGGCCATCTCCGTCAACACGCCCGTCGCCACGACCGAGCACGGCTTGAAGGAGATCTGCACTCGGCAGCCACCGGATCCCATGCACTACATCTCGCTCGACGAGGCCTTGAAGAACGGCAAGCCCACCGTGGCGGTGTTCTCGACGCCCCTGTTGTGCCAAAGCCAGCTGTGCGGTCCGGTCACGGACGAGGTGCTCCTGTCCTTTGAGAAGTACGGGAAGGGCAAGGCGAACTTCATCCACGTCGAGGAGTTCCTCCCCGGCCCCGACCTGAAGCCGAACGCCTCGAAGCTCTCGCCAGCGTTCCAGGCGTGGGGGTTCCGGAGCGAGCCGTGGGTCATCGTGATCGACAAGCACGGCATCATCCGGGCACGCCATCTGGGGCCGAGCACGGCGCCGATGGTCGAGTTCGCCCTGAAGCCGCTGCTCTAACGGCGAACCAGGATCGTTTCGTTCGTGAGGACTCGCGGATCCCAGGGGCCGTGATCTACGGCGACGAACTCCGCGGTCAACTCGTGCCGCCCCGGTTCGACCTTCAAAGTGGTCGTGGTCCCGTACGCCATCAGCACGATGTTGCCGTCGAGGTACAGGTGGATGTGGCCCTCGTTCGGGATCAGGTGCGTCGACGTGAACGGAACGATCTTCCCGCCGGTCAGTCGGACCGCGACCGGCACCTTCGCCGGGTTCCCGTGAAACACCTCGCCGTTCGAGGGCGCCAGGAACGAGATCTTCGCGTCCGTCGACGGGCGGGAGTTGACGACGGGGCGGATGATCGGCGGCAGCACGAACGCGAGCACCAGGCACGCCACCGCGGCACCGGCCGAGGCCCACCCGACCGCCTTGGGCAGCCCGGTGAACCACCCGCGCCGGAGCCTGCCGTACGCCACCGCAGCGAACAGCGCCACGCCGATGAACAGGAACGTCGACACTCCCTGGTCGGGGGGAGCGTTGACGCCGTCGGCGAACAGCGCGTGGATCACCGGCGGTGTCGAGGCCGACCGCGGCTCGGCCCCGCTCGGGCCCTTCGACGCCGCACGTACTCCGCGCGGAAGGCGAGCCCAAGCACGATGATGGCGACCGCGGCGATGACCGCGGTGAGCACCCCGCCGATGCCGCTCGACGAGGAGGTCGGCGCGGGCGTTGCCCCGGACGCCGGGACGCCCACCGCGAAATACCCCAGCGTCGTCACCTTGGTCGCCAGCACCTGCGTGCTGGCGATCTGGTCGGTCGACGGCAACTTCGTCCACGTCTTTCCGTTCGTGGACTGGATGACGTCGTGCCTCGTCGTGTTCGTGAGCGGGTAGAGGAGCGCAACCTCGGACTCGCTGCTCTGGAGTCGGGTGACCGGCGAGCCGCCGGGCTGATAGGTGGCGGTGATCCGATAGACGTTGCCGGCGATGGCCAGGCCGCCCGACGGCGTGCCGAACTTCGACGGGTCGAGCGGGGTGAGCGTGATCTCGACCGACTTCGCGCCCTTCGACGGCGCGATGGCTCCCGTCGGCAGGATGAGCACAGCCTGCCCGTCGTTGGTTTGGAAGACGCCGGGCTGCGACCCTCCCTTCAAGCTGATCGTGTAGCTCCCCGACTCGGGTTGTTTGTTGGTCGGCGCGAGCGCGGGCGGGGGGCTCGCCCAGTTGTAGGGGTGCTTGTTGATGACGCCATCGAGGAGCGGCCGGCGGGCGAACGGACTCAGGTGGCCCGAGAGGACGGCGCCGGCCAGGTAGGCCACCAGTACCACCAGGCCCGAGAGGGCAGCTTTCGAACGAACGCTCACCACGACCCCGAGGCAGAGGTCGCGGTGGAGACGTCGATCGGTCCGGTCGCGAACTTCTGCGGCCATACCACCGCTTCCTTGTCGACAGCGACCCACTGCCAGATCACGCTCTCCGCGCGGAGGTTCCAGCCGGCCTGAGCGGTACCGGCCTTCCCAAACTCGAGGCCGCTCCCGTTAGGGAGACTGCCCTTGGGGAGCGCGATCTCGCGGGCCGCGGCGGCGACCCCCTCCGGCGTCACGGCCGTTGCTCGGGGCAGCACCTCGTGGAACAGCGCCCACGCCCCCGAGAAGCCCGCGAGGGCGGCCGCACTCATCTCGACGTGGAAGTGTTGCCGGTACCTCCGCTCGGCCTCCCGAGCCAGCGAGCGGGCCTGCGCGTCCAGGCCGTTCAGGTTCATGTACTCGGGGGCCGGCTTGTCCGAAGCGAACACTCCGACCGCGTCGCGGCCGAGCACCCGCCCGAACTTCGGCATGCAGTAGCTCGAGGAGGTTCCGATGTTCGCGAGCAGGTGGAGGTGCTGTGCCACGATCTGGCGCCGGATGGCCACGCCGTCGGGGAGGTACGCGGACACGAAGACGATGTCGGGCTTCGCAGCGGCCAGCCGGCGGACCACCGCGGCCGCGTCGTAGCGGACGGGATCGTAGGGAACGGCGGCGACGAGATTGAGGTGCTCGGACCGGATGCGATCGATCGCCCCGCGCGCGACCTCGGATCCGTATACGTCGTTCACGTAGGCCACGGCGAAGTGCAGCGACGCTGGGTTGCGGTGCCACTTCGGGGCCAGCTGCTGGCGTACGAAGTCGATCGCTGCACCGCCCAGGATCAACCCGCTGGGGGATACCCGGAACACCAGGTGGCCCCGGCCGGTCGACGGCATGTACCCAACGGCGCCCGTCTCCCAGAACAGCAGGCCCTTCCGGTCGGCCTCGATCGCCGCGGGCGCCGAGATCGTGCTTCCGTAGCTCCCCAGGACGAACCGCGCGCCGCTCGCAGCGAGCGAGTCGATCGCCCCGGGAGCGGCGTCGGCGCTCTCGGCATCCACCGGCCGGATCTGGATCGGGCGCCCGTCCAGGCCGCCGTGCTCGTTCGCGATCTCTGCCGCGATGACTGCGCCGTGATACTCCTCGAGCCCGCCCGGCCCCTGGCCGCCGGTCGTCGGATAGATCGCACCGACCACGAGCGGTTCGGTTCCGTTCCTCGTGCCCGCGCACGAGGCCGCCAGGAGAGTAAGCACGGCCGCCGCGATCGCTGTGGGCCGGGGACTCCTCATGTGGTCCTCCTTCGTGTCGTCGTCATCGCAGGGTCACCAGCACGTTGGCGAAGGCGTGCGTCGCGGCCGGTGCGGTCCACGATCCGGACGCCCAGCGCTGCCACCCGAACAGCAGGCCCGCGCCGAGATCGACCCAGAACACGCTCGCCTCGTAGATCGGGACGTGGATCGCGGCGAACAGCAGCGCCGTCAACGCCACCGCCGCCCCGGCTCCGAGCCGCGTCACGACGCGGCCGTACAGGAACCGATGGAAGAACGCCTCCTCCGCCACCGCCGCCATGGTGTTCAGGGCGAGGGCGATGGCGAGTGACGTATGCGGTAGGGGAGGCGGCGTCCCCGTGGCGAGGCCGGCCAGCCACACCGCCCCGATGCCGATGGCGAGGACGGCGGCCGGGTGCATGCGGGGCCGCTCGGTCGGAGCCTCGGCGGCGAGCGACGCGAGGCCGATCGCGCCGAACATCAGCACGAGGACCGCCGTCCCCGGGTGCGCGACAGCGCGGGAAACGAGCACGAGCACGCCGGCCGCGGCGAGGAGCCATGTGGGCAGACCGCGGTCGGCCCGGACGTCCCGCGCGGCTGCGCTCACGGCTTCACCGTGAACGACACGGCCGAGATGATCCGGGGATTCCAGGGCAGGTGATCCGACGCGACGAACTCCGCCTGCAGCACGTGCGTCCCGGGCTTCAGCCCGCCGACCGTCTGGGTGAGGCCATAGTTCATCGAGATGATCTTGTTGTCGAGGTACACGTGGATGTGGCCTTGCGTCGGGACGATGTGCGTCGTCGTGGGTTTCACGACGTGCGCGCCCTGCAACGACACCGCCAGTTGCAGCGACGTGCCGTGGATGACGGCGCCGTTCTTCGGCGACACGATCGCGATCTTCGCCGAGCTGCTCGGCCTCGGCGAGGTGGTCGCCGTCGGCGTCGGCGAAGGCGAGCCGCCCGACCCGCCACCGTTCCCGCCGCACGCGGCAGCGCCCAGCGCGACGAGGCACAGCACGGCCGCGATCGCTCTTCGTGTGTTCTTCATGGCTTCATCCTCCGATGGTCTGTGTGTAGTACGCGGATATCCCGGACGCGCCCTCGCCCGAGGGGGTGGCGACGATCAGGAACGTCCATTTCCCCGCCGTGAGGTCGACGTTCGCCACGAAGTGGCCTTTGCTCAGCCGCAATAGCTTCACGGACTTGACCTCTCCGGACGGGGTGATGATTGAGCCCTGGGCCGAGGCGATGGGGAGCTCTTGGCCGGACGACGTGAAGAACGTGTAGTGCGCCGAGTTGGCTCCGGCGGTCTTCCGATCGAGGTAGCCCTGCATCGTCCCTCCGTTCGGGAGCTGGACCGTGGTGACCGTGGGCTGGTTGCCCGTCCCCACCGAGACGGAGACCTGTTGCTGCGGCAGCCGGGTCTGCACGACGAGCGGGACGGTGACCCCGCTCGTCGGTTCCTGGACGGTCATCGTCGCGTCCCACTTGCCGTACATGGAGAGGACCGTGTCGTTGGCCACCCAATCCGAGCCCTGCTTCCGGAGTTGGATCGTGGGGTTCCCGAGCTCCGGATGACTCGGCAGGCTGAACGCAAGCGAGACGCTCGTCGCATCCACGGGGTCTCCGGTGTCGTAGTCGACGACGCTTGCATCGAACCGGTTCGGGCCGACGGTCCCCGGCGTCACTGTGAGGCGGGCCCGGACCGACGTGGCGAAGTCATGGCCGGTCGCGACGACCTGAGCAGGCACGTTCGAGGACGACTTCTGTTGCGCGGCGACGCTGGTCGCGGGCGGGAGCTGCGTGAGGACGCCGGTCGCGCCGAAGATCCCGGCGGCGATCAGGAGCTCCGCGGTGACGGTGCGCCGCAGCGATCCCATCCTCCGTCCGCCTTCGACGACGCCTGGGACGTTCACATAGCGGTTCCGCGCGCCGAGGAGCGCGAGCCCGACGAACAGCACGATCTTGATGAGCACCGTCACGCCGAAGCTCGTCGTGACGAGGCGCCCCCAATTCGCCGGCCCGCCCACCTCGCTGATCATCCTGAGGAGGCCGGTGATGGCGACGGCGACGATGGCGATCCCGGCCAGCCATGAGAACCGCCGCACGGGATCGGCCCGCTCGGCCGCCTCACGGCCTCGCGTGCCGACGATCAGCCACGCGAGCCCTCCGACCCAGATGCCGGCCGCGACGAAGTGCAGCCACTGCACCGGTACGTTGAACCACGCATAGTTCGTGGATGCGCTGGCGTGTCCGGCCAGCGCGTGGAGGTACATCGTCGCCGCGGCGGCAAGCGCGACCAGCCAGAGGGCCAAGCGCCCCGGAAGAAGCATGGCCACGACGACCGTCGATGCGGCGACGACGAGCCCAAGCGCTTGCCGGGTGAGCTCTTTCCCGGGCGTGGTCTGGAAGAGCTGGCCGAGCGAGACCCCGACCTCCGATCGCTCCGATGCGATCATCGCGACGAGGCCGATGGCGGCGAGCATCCATGCGACGGCGAGGATCCACCGCGAACCGGGAAGTCGCGCGTCGAAGACGAGCAATCCCACCACGCCGGCCGCGAGCAGGATGGCGAGGCCCCAGTAGAAGGCCCACCTCCCGATCGCGTCGAGGACGCTCGGGGTCGGGTTCGTCGATCCCGCGACCACGCCCGGCGGGGGCTTCGCGGTGGCGACGCTGGAGACCCCGACCCCGAACGAGAAGGAGCCGGCGGTCACGTGGCCGTCGGCGGCAGACACCGTTCGCCACGTCACTGTGTAGACGCCGTCCGCGAGCGGACCCACCGGGACCTCGACCCCGAGCTTGCTGCCAGGAACGAGCTGCGGCGGCCCCGTTTCGTGCGTCTTCCCGGTCTGGTCGAGGATGTGGACGATCGTGAGATCGAGCTCCGGCGGTTCGGTGAACGTGATCTCGATCTGCTTCGGCGCGGTCTGCACGATGGCCCCGCTCGCCGGGCTCGATCGCCGGACCAGCGCATGTGCGCTCGCGGTCGATGCGCCGAGGCCGACCAATGCCCCGGCCAGCACGACGGCTGCGAGCAGGCGACGAGACATCGCTCAGGCCGTCGCGCGCGTTCGCCGCCGGGCCACGACGAGCGCGCCCGCGGCCATCAGGAGCCCGATCGCTCCCACGATGATCCCGATCAGGCCGAGCGTCTTCGCCGAGCTCGCGTCGTCCGCCGCCGACGAGGCCTGCGCGGCGAGGCGCTGGCCCTGGTTCTGGACGAGCTGACCCACCTCTCCCACCGAGGGGACCTTGTTCGGGAACTCCACCGAGCTCGGATCCTCAACCTCGCTGAAGGTGTCCGGGCCAGAGGTGAAGCTCTCGTCGATCTTCTCCCCGCTGATCGACCCTGTGAAGTGGAACGTGTACTTGCCGGGCGCCGTCGGCCAGAAGAACGCGTTGTACTGACCCGGAGTGCCGATCCCGGTGTCCGGGTCGAAGCCGGGCTCCAGCGCGACGTTCTTGCTCTGCGAGCCGTACTCGACGGCCACCTTCAACGTGTCGCCCAGGTCAGTGATCGGCTTGCCGGTGGCGCGATCCTTCAGGAAGAGCACCACGGAGTTGCTCTGATCGAGGTAGGCGGGCTCCACGCCGAACCCCACCGTGAACTGGTACTTCCCGACGTCTCGGATCTCGTGCGCGAGCGCGGGTGTGCCGGATGCGAGCACCATCGTCGCGGCCGCGGCCAGGACAACGGCCGCGGCCGCAGATGTGCCTTTCTTCATGACGACCTCCGCCAGTCGAAGGGATAGTGGTACGACCCGCCACCGACACTCGCCGAGGCGGGCTGGTGGATCAGCGGAGGGGCGGTCCTCGGAGGCCCGTGGATCCGGCCAGGGCCGGACGCGGGCGGAATGGAGTTGGTCGAACGAGACGAGGGAGCTCCCGGTGCGGACGCGGTGCCCGGCGGCGAAGCGACGCAACGACCCCGGCGACGGCGCGGTCGAGCAGTCCCAGGAGGAACGCTCCCAGACCGGCAATGAGAGTCTGGATCGCCACGCCGAGAACCAGTACGTGGACGCTGAGCACGCTGGAGACCGGAGCGTGCGCGATGAGCCGCTCGATACATTCCATGGCAAGGAAGGCCGCGCACTGGATCGGGGCCAGCCGGAGCACGAGACCGGAGAAGGTCAAGCGCTGCGGCTCCTGTCCTCCCGTCCCGAGGTTCGACAGCAGCAGCGCGGCGAGCCCGCACCCCGCCAAGGCCACCACCAGCCGCACTGCTCCGGGCCAGTACCCGTGCCCGGTGGCCGCCAACAGGACGTCGCGGGCACGGACTTGGGGGAGTGCGGCCAGGTAGGTGAGCCAGTGGGCCACCAAGACACCGACTGCGGCCACGGCGGCGGTGGGGAGCGATCGAACGGTCCGCTGCCTGCTCATCGCCGAAACAGCGTATCCCTCGCGACGAGGATGGGCGAGGTCTCGAGATTGCGGCATCCTCTCCCTCCTGCATAAAATCGTATTTGCAATGAGTTGCGATACGGATATCCTTCGATGATCGAAGCCCTGGCCACCAAAGGGTTCGGGCTCGGCATCGTCGTGACCGCATTGTGGCTGGGGTTTCAGCACGGCATCGACTGGGACCACATCGCGGCGATCACCGACATCACCAGCTCGCAGGAGGAACGCCGCCAGTCACTGCTGTTCGGAACCCTCTACGCGCTCGGACACGCGCTGGTGATCTTGGTCCTCGGTGCCTTGGCCATCCTCGCAGGCGAGCATCTCCCCTCAGGCATCGACAGCGTCATGGAGAAGGTGGTCGGCGTGACGCTGCTCGTCCTCGGCGTGTACGTATTCTACTCGCTGATCCGCCACGGCCGTGACTTCCGGCTGCGTAGCCGGTGGATGCTGGTGTTCGCCGGCGTGCGCAAGGGCAGCCGATGGGCCCGCCGGAAGCTGTCGCTGGCGCGCGCGAGCAGACACGCGAGCGTGCCGATCGAGGACGTGGACCTCGCGGAAGAGGAGCCGTCGCTCTTC
>JBKOXF010000018.1:0-6073 GCA_046724795.1 Actinomycetota bacterium
GATCGCTGCCTTGTCGTCCGGCACGAGCAGATCCCCGCAGCCGCTCACCTCGCAGTGCATGCGGGCGCCGCCCATCTCCTCGAGCGTGACCTTCTCGCCGATGACCTCCTCGGCCATCCGCGGCGAGCCGAGGTACATCGACGCGTTCTTCTCGTGCATGAACACGACGTCGCAGAACGCGGGGATGTACGCGCCGCCGGCCGCCGACGGTCCGAGCAGCGCACAGACCTGCGGGATCCGCCCGCTCGCCTGAACCTGGTTGTAGAAGATCTTGCCCGCGCCACGGCGCCCCGGGAACATCTCGACCTGCCGGTCGATCCGCGCGCCGGCCGAGTCCACCAGGTACACGATGGGGATGGCCCGCTTCCGTGCCAGCTCGATGATCCGGATGATCTTCTCGACGGTGTGGGGCCCCCACGACCCCGCCTTCACCGTGGGATCGTTCGCCATCACCGCGACGAACCGCCCGTGCACCTCGCCGACGCCGGTGACCACGCCGTCGGCGGGAAGGTCGCCGGCCAGCGCCTGCGTGAGGAGGCCCTCCTCGACGAACGAGTCGAGGTCGTCGAACAGCAGCCGGAGCCGCTCGCGGACGAAGAGCTTGCCCTGCTCGGCGAGCTTCTGGTGGTACTTCTCGGCGCCGCCCGACCGCGCCCGATCGACCACCTCAGAGACCCGCTCGTTCATGCCTTGCTCGGCCACGCCGAAAGTCTAAGCCGCGTCCTCCGGCGTCACGGAGATGGGCTCTCGCCCGCGTCCGGGAGCGGTGACCCTCCTTCCGTTCCCGGCGTTCCGACCTTCGATCGATCCTCGGCCCAGATCAGCAGCATGGTCGACGAGATCGGCTTGCAGTATCGATCCTGGACCTTGAACGCACCGATGCCTGATCCCTTCGCGAACTGATCCTCCGCCTCTCCCACCTCCGCGTCTCCGGTGCCGAGGTGATACCCGGCCTTGGGCCATGAATCGAGAACGAACTTCGCGAAGTCCGACGTGCTCAGCGGCACGACGAACAGCCCCTGCGAATACCCGCCCTGTGAAGCGATCGGCTTGGTGAAGTAGGTGCCTGCAGGAAGTGGGAGATCGGCCGGCACCCAGGTGGGCAAGGAGCCGTGATCCTCCGCCGGGCACTTCTGCTCGTTCCCGGTCACCGACGGCGATTCCGAGGCGGCGGATGGAGCGTCGAACGGAGGCGACTCAGTCGAGTTTCGGCCACAACCGCTGAGCGCAAGGAGAACGATGAGGGAGGTCGCCGATCGAAGGAGGACTGGCATGGATCCGGACAACCTCGGGGATGCGTCCATCGCCCGTCAAAGACGGAAGGCGCAGAGGCTGCGGTTCCGGCTGCCTACCTGGGGGAACGCACGCGATGAGGGCTTCCGACCCGGGGCTATACTGACCCCGAGTCAGAGGGAGCCGGGATGCGACTCGCCACGAAGCGTAAGCGTGTATTGAAGAGCCCGGAGGATCGTCGCCAGGAGATCCTCGACGCGGCCGTGGAGGTGTTCTCCGACCACGGCGTCTCCAAGGCGACCGTTGCGGACATCGCAGTCGCCGCCGGCGTCGCCAAGGGGACGGTGTACCTGTACTTCAGTTCCAAGGAGGAGCTCCTCGGTGCGCTCCGGGATCGGTTCGTGGACGAGTTGCTCGGTCACGTCGCCGACCTGCTCTCGCAGGCCGGCCAGGTCGACTGGTGGGAGCTCGTCGACACGACGATCGAGTCGATGTCGGACTTCATGTTCGAGAACGACCAACTGATGCTCGTGTTCGTGGAGGAGGGGCTTTCCTCTGACGCGGCGAAGGTCTTCCCCGACGTCGGCAGCCGAGTCGATTCCATGTTCGCCGCCGCGATCCAGCAGGGGATGGAGTCGGGCGCGTGCACGGTCTCCGATCCCGAGCTCACCGCGGCCTTCTTCCATCACGCGCTCGAGGGCACGCTGATGCACGCCTGCCTCCACGGCGAGAAGCTCGACCGCGATCGATTCGTGACCGCGGCCAAGGAGCTCGTCCACAAGACGCTGGCGCCGTAGCTCGGAAACGGTCGAATCACTCGAACCACTCTCTCTTCGTGGCTGGCGGTTTGCCAGACTGACCCGCGGTCAATACTATGACTGACGGTCAGTCAGAGACCAGGTGAACGAGGAGGTGGTCCGCGTGGCTGCACTCGCAGAAGTCATCCCGCACCCGGCTCGATCCGCTGAAGTTCGTGACCCGAGAGAGATCGTCGCCGTGGTCCTCGCGGACGGCACGGTGGACGGCATGCGGTCGGAACGCGGGACGAGGACCGGCCAGATCTCGAGCGGAACGGTCTCCGGTCCCGACTGGATCCTGTGGTGGGAGCGGCGTTCCTTCTGAAGTGATGAGTCCGGTCGGTGCGCGGTGCCCGCGCGCACCGACTCTTGTTCGCTCAGCCGGCCGCTGTGTCCGCGTTGAACCGCGTCAGCGCTTCATGCACACGACCGATCACGTCAACAGGGGCGTCCCATCGCACCGCCTCGGCCAGCCTCTTGGCCTCTCGCTCACTCCTGACGCCGACGATGGCGCCGGAAAGCCCATCGCGCGAGCGCATCCACGCGAGCGCGATGTCTTGCGACGAACGGCCATGGTCCCGACCGACCGCAGACAGCTCGGCCGTGAGCGCGCGGATCCGGGAGTACCGAGGCTCCTGGAAGTTGGGGCGCTGCCGCCGGAAGTCCTCGGGCTCCAGCGCATCGAGGTCGAACTCCTCCGTCAGCAGTCCCTCCGCGAGCGACCCCCATGACAGCACGCCGATCCCACGCTCCCGGCAGAACGGCAGCACGTCCTGTTCGATCGCGCGAGAGATGAGGTTGTACTGGTGTTGGGCGGACACCACCGGACCAACGGTGAGCGCTCTCTCGATCAACGGCGGCGGGTGGTTCGACAATCCGGCGAACCTGACCTTGCCCTCAGCGACGAGCCGGTGGACTTCGGCCCAGGATTCCTCGATCGGCACGGTGTCGTCGGTGTCGTGCGGTTGCAGCAGATCGACGTGGTCCGTACCGAGACGCCGCAAGCTCTCCTCGAGATCCCGACGGATGGTGGCGGGTGAGAGGTCCATGCGATCGTCGCCGTCGGGGAGCCGCAGGGTGCCACACTTCGTGAAGATGAATACGCGATCGCGACGGTCCCGGACGGCCCGTCCGATGATCTCCTCGGCTCGACCCCAGCCGTAGAACGGCGCGGTGTCGATCCAGTTGATCCCCTCGTCGGTCGCCGCGTGGATCGCCCTGATCGCCTCGCCTTCGTCCTGCCGCCCCCAGTAGATCGACCATTCCGGCGTGGATCCCATCGGCGCCGTGCCCACGCCGACGGGCGATATCTCCAGGTCACTCGACCCGAGCCTCCGTTCCAGCTCCGTCATGCGTTCACGCGGAACCGATGGAGACCATCTCGAGCTGGATGTTGTCCGGGTCTCGGAACGCGACCAGCGCGCCGTATGGCGCCTCCTCGATCTCGCCGTGCTCCACGCCGAGCTCGTCGAATCGCGCGATCCATGCCTCGAGCGCGGCCCGGTTCGGCACGTTGAACGACACGTGATCGAGGCCGGTCTTCCATTCCTCGAACAGCTCACCCTCGTTGAGATCGTGTCGGTGGAGCGAGACGATCACGCGGAGGTCGGGAGAGCAGAGCACGACCGCTTCGCCACCGGGATGCTCCTCCTCCATCATCGGGCCGAGCCCGAGCACCCGCTGGTACCACTGGACGCTCACCGCAAACTCCGTCACAGTCAGCGAGATGTGCCCGATCCCTTCGATCCCAGGGACCTCGCCGGATTGACCGTTCTGCTCGCTCATCGCTCCTCCGCGGCTGTGCCGCGGAACGCTATCCGAACTCCCTCGGCCGTTTCAGGGGCCATGTATTGACATTGTTCGATGGAGGGACGTAGTCTTTTATCGATGGATGTCGATACAGCGCTCGCCACATGCTGTGCCCCGGTGACCCGTCCCGGTATCACGGACGGTGATGCCGGGACGCTCGCTACGGTGTTCAAAGCGCTCTCCGATCCGCATCGCGTCCGGATCGTGAACCTGCTGGCCAACTCGGACGAGCCGGTGTGCGTGTGTGAATTCCAGCCCGAGCTCGGGCTTTCTCAGGGAACCGTGAGCTTCCACCTCAAGAAGCTGGTCGATGCTGGGTTGCTCCAGCGCGAGCAGCGGGGGACCTGGGCGTACTACTCGCTCGAGCCCCGAGCGCTGAAGCGCCTGTCGACCGTGTTCGACATGAAGGGAGCACGACGATGAAGAAGCAGTTGGATCTGCGGGAGGACGTCCGGCGCCACTACGCGGAAGCCGCGACGGCCGTGTCGGACTCGTGTTGCGGTGTGGACGGTGGGACGGGGTTCGGCGCCGAGCTGTACGACGTGCTCCAACGCGACGAGCTCCCGGAGGCGGCAGTGCTGGCGAGTCTGGGCTGCGGCAACCCCACTGCCGTCGCTGATCTCCACGAAGGCGAGTCGGTGCTCGATCTCGGGTCGGGGGGCGGGATCGACGTTCTGCTCTCCGCGAAGCGCGTCGGCCCGACCGGCAAGGCGTACGGGCTCGACATGACCGACGAGATGCTCGAGCTCGCCACGAAGAACGCCCGCGAGGCCGGCGCGACCAACGTCGAGTTCCTGAAGGGCTACATTGAAGAGATCCCGCTGCCGGCGGAGAGCGTCGACGTGATCATCTCGAACTGCGTGATCAACCTCTCGACGGACAAGCCGCGCGTGATGGCCGAGATGCACCGCGTGCTCCGGCCGGCCGGCCGCGTCGGGGTCAGCGACGTCGTCGCCGACGACACGCTAACACCCGAGGAGCGTGCGGAAGGAGGCAGTTACGTGGGTTGCATCGCGGGCGCGCTGTCGTTCACGGAGTACGAGGACGGGCTGCGCAGCGCCGGGTTCTCCGACATCAAGATCACCGCGACCCACGAGCCCGTCCCCGGCATGCACTCCGCGATCGTCAAGGCGACCAAGCCCGCCGGCAACTAGGCCTGCGCGAGCAGCTCGTAGATCTTCTTCCGCGCGTCGGCGAGGATCTCGGTGGCCTTCTCGACCTGGTCGGCGTTCCCGGCCCGGGCCACCTGCATGGTGGCGCCGAGAAGTTGGAACCCGGCATCGCGCAGCTTCGCGAATCCCTCGGGAACCTGGCCGAGGTCCCACGGCGCGGTGTCGCCGGCTCGCTCGCGGCGCTTCTGGAGCTCGGTCCGGCCCTGGTCGGTCAACGAGTAGACCTTCTTCCCGTCCTGCTCCTCACCGGTGACGAGCTCCTCGTCCTCGAGCATCTGGAGCGTGGGGTAGATCGAGCCCGGGCTCGGTCGCCACATGCCGCCGCTCCGCTCCTCGAGCTCGCGGATGACGTCGTAGCCATGCATGGGCTTGTCCTCGAGGACCGAGAGGACGGCCGTGCGGACGTCCCCTCGCCGGGCCTTCCGCCCGGCCCAGGGAGCGCGCCCGAAGAACACGTCGCCCCAGGGGCCTCTGCCTCCGCCCCAGAAGGGCGGGCCCTGATGGTGGTGGGCCTGATGGCCACCCCACCGGCCTCGATGGTGCTCCTTCGTCCTGTGCATCTGGGCCTCCTCTGAGCGTCCGTATCTCGTGCGCTCACGATATATCGTAACAGGTCGCGCAAGAGTCGGCGAACGAGGCGGGGGCGATCGTTCAGGTCTTGGGGATCGCTTCCGCCACGAGACGGGCGATGGGCCAGGCCCCGTCGGTCCAGTTCGAGACCACCGTGGCGGTCGTCCCCGATCCGGAATCGTGGATCGATCGGAAGGAGACGCCCGCGTCGTAGCCCTCGAGGATCACGGCCGGGCCGGTATCGTCGAGCCAGAACCCCAGGCCGTACCGCTTCGATTCCGATGGCACGTCGCTCACCGGACTTGTCATCCGTTCGACGTTCGACCGCGACACGATCCGACCCTCGAGGAGCGCGATCCACATCGCGCGGACGTCGGCGACGGTGGATGAGATCCCGCCGTCGCCGCTGCCGATCACGGGAAGGTGGAACACGTTCGTGCGAAGCCCGTCCGCGGACAGATAGCCGAGCGCCGCGCCCGCCGGAAGCTCGTC
>JBKOXF010000007.1:0-30183 GCA_046724795.1 Actinomycetota bacterium
TGGTTGAACACGCCGCAGTAGTCGTTCGAGCTGCCCACGATCACGTCGGGGTTGCGCGGGTCCACAGCGACGGCCGGCTCGTTCTGCCGGCCGTGGCTGCTCGAACACGCCGTCAGAACGTTGTCCGTGTAGGGCGTGCCCGTGACCATCGTGTAGTCGCTGATGTAGCCGCCGTTCGTCCCGTCGTCGTTCGTGACTCGGACATCCGCGCCCGGTGCGGCGGAAGCGATGCCCGCGGTCAGCCCGATGACCACCAGGACGATGAAAGCACGAGGCAACTTCCTGAGCATGCGACCTCCCTGCTCGCAAGGGGGGCGCCACTCGAAGCTGACGCATCCTAATCAATCCGCACCTATCGTGCAGGCCGGTCAGGAAGACATGGAATCCGGGTCCGCGCGGGAGGCCAACCACTCGTCGAGCTTCGCGGCGATCGCCGAAATCATGGGATCACCTCCGTTCGGTCGCGTCGAGCGCGGCGATCAGGCGTTTGGGTGCGCGACGACGCCACGCGTCCTCGAGCATCTCCCGGACGCGGCGCGAGTCGGCCTTTGCCAGCGTGACCTGAAGGCCGGACAGCTTCTTGCCCCACCAGAATTCGCCGAACGCGTCCGGATCCTCCGCCACTGAGGCTCGCACCTCGTGTTCGTCAACGAACACGTTGAGGTGGCGGCCGCCCTCGGGAATCGTCGCGAAGATCTTGCCTCCGACGCGGAACGACGACTTCTCGAAATGCGGTTCCTCCGTCGCATCGGGAAGCGACAGCGCGAATCGGCGAGCTTCGGACAGCTTCACGACTTCTTGTGCCGGCGGTCGTAGCGACTCATGTTCTTGATGTACGTACCCGGAAGGACGGCCCGGAAGGTCGCTACCGGCATGAGTTTGCGGGGCACCCATCGTTCGAATCGGTCGTGCTCGATGACTTGACGGACCGCGTCGGCGATTTCCTGGGCCGGGATGAACTTGCCCGAGTATGCGGCCGGTTCCTGGACCTTCTGCCAGATCTCGGTGTCGATCGCGCCGGGGACGATGAGGTGGACCTTCACGCCCGATCCCTGGAGGTCGCCCGACAGGACCTCGCTCCAGCCCGTCATGGCGTACTTCGACGCCGAGTACGCCGCTTCGCGCGGCGCGCCGATGCGGCCCGCCACGCTGCTGACGTTCACGATGTCGCCACTCCGTCGCTCGAGCATCGAGGGCAGGAGCGCGAGCGTCGGGTACACGGCGCCGAAGAAGTTGATCTGCATGACATGTTCGACGTCCTCAACGGTGAGCCGGCTGGCGTGCTTCCGCAGCGGGATCCCCGCGTTATTGACGAGAAGGTCGACCTTCTCGTGACTGGCGAGGGTCTCCTTGCACAGCTGCTCAACGGCGGCGCGGTCGGCCACGTCCACGACGGCCGCGGAGCTCTCCGGGGCCGTCTGCCGGCAGGCCTCGGCGACCTCCTCGAGCAGCTCCTTGCGCCGGGCCACGGCCACGACGGTCGTGCCGCGCTTCGCGAGGTCGAGGGCGATGGCCTTCCCGATCCCCGATGAAGCCCCCGTGACCATCGCAACCTTGCTCTGGTAATCGAATCCCACGGCTGCCTCCTCGAGCGCGTATGGTCGCCGCGATGGGCGGCGAGTTCAGGTTCGTGTTCTACCCCACCGACTACGGACGGTCGGTGGAGTTCTACCGCGACGAACTGGGACTGCGTTTGACGGGAGCCTGGGATCGTGTCCCCGGCGACCGCGGGGCACTGTTCGAGGCGGCGGGCGGGATCATCGAGATCCTGGAGGGTCCGGGCGATCCGCACGCGCCGCACGAGGCCGGGCCGCCGCGCGGCGGATGGATCGCCATCGAAGTCGACGATGTCGATGGCGCTTTCAAGCAGGCGCAAGCCCGTGGTCTGCCGATGGTTGAGGAGCTCGAGGACAAACCGTGGGGGCACCGTTCGTTCGCGGTTCGCGACCCAGATGGCCTCCTCGTCGTGCTGTTCAGGATCACGGGGTAGGGGCGTAGCGCTCCCGCAGGATCTGGGCCATCGTTCGCGGTGCCTGGACCTGCACCTGTACTTCAAGCGAGCCAAGGCGTCTGCGGTCGCGTTCGGCGACGCGTCCGCCTCCCAGGTGAACCCGATCCGCCCGTGGATCTGGATCCCGCGCGCGGCGACCTTTCGGTATGCGTCGCTTGCGTAGGCCTTCGCAATCGCAGCGCGCGCTGCTCGTCGTCCAGATCGAATTCCATCGAGGCCCGGAGTCTAGTTAGAGAAACGCGTTGTGGCGCTTGGCGAGCAGCTCCGCGAGCATGTGCTGGACGCGGCGTCGGATGTCCTCGGAGATCTCGAGCACGAGCTGCGTATCGTCCACCGCATCGGGCCCGTACTGCGACATCGGCACGGGCTCGCCGAACGCGATGATCCACTTCGACGGCAGCGGCACGACGCCGAGCGGCCCGAGCAGCGGGAAGAACGGCGTGATCGGGAAGTACGGCAGGTCGAGCGCGTCTGCGATCGGCTTGACGTTCGCGATCATCGGATATGCCTCCTCGGCGCCGACGATCGCGACCGGGATGATCGGGCACCCCACCTCCATGGCCATCTCCACGAACCCACCGCGTCCGAACCGCTGGAGCTGGTAGCGCTTCCTCCAGCCCTTGCCGATCCCTTTGAACCCCTCGGGGAACACGCCGACGAGTTCGCCCCGCTTCAGGAGGTCGATCGTCTCCTTGCGATCGGCCCGGGCATTCCCGGCGAGGCGCGTCAGCTCGCGCAATCCGGGGAACCGGAACACGAGGTCGGCCGCCAGTAGCCATGGGTTCCGGCCGTGCTCTCGCAACACAGCGACCTTCAGCATCGCGCCATCGATGGGGATCGTGCCGGAGTGGTTCGAGGCCAGGATCGCCGCGCCCTCGTTCGGGATGTGCTCGACGCCCTCGACGTCGACGCGCCAGTACAGCCGGTACCAGGGTTCGGCGAGCGGGATCAGCGCCGCGACCAGATCCTCGTCGTAGGAGCGGTTCAGCGGACGGCGATTGACACGGCGCGAGACGGCGCGCTCGACGCTCGCTCGCCACTCCTCGAGGAACTCGCGCGACGTGACGGCCTTCCCCGGCGCGAGCGGCCCGGCGTGCTTGCGGCAGTAGGGCAATCCCGGCGAGGGCTTGGACGTGCACGGCTTCCCGTCGTCGGTAAGTGCCTGACAGGTCCGCGCGTGCGCGGGCGTCGCGCTCGAGGCGGCCATACGCCCGATTCTAGGAGCCGGAGAGAACTTCGACTTCACCGTACGCGTGACGTTTCGTTCACGCGGTCGATACCCTGAGCGCTCGTGACCTCGCCCGCGACCCACACGTGGTTCTGGTTCTTCGGTGCTGTATGCATCGTCGGGATCTTCCTGGCCGTAGCGGGGGTCCTGCGGCGGCGGATGTCCGTGATCGACCGCGGGTCGCGCTTGGTCGCCGCGACCGGGTTGGTGCTCGCGCTCGCAGGGCTCGCGGGTGTCCTCGCGGTGGGGGTCGCCGCGCCGGGACCTACGGTGGCCGTGTTCAGCGACATGGTCGGGCACGGCCCGCAGCCGCCGGCCGCGGCCGCGCCGTCGCCGAAGCCGGGCGTACAGAAGATCACCATGACCGGCGTCGACTTCAAGTTCGAGCCGAGCACACTCACTGTGGCGGCGGGGAAGCCTGTCGAGATCGTGTTCGACAACAAGGGGACGAACCCGCACACGTTCACGCTCGAGGGTGGCCCGAGCTTCGAGCTGAAGACGGATCCGGGCGGCAGCCAATCCGGGACGCTCCCCGCGCTGAAGCCGGGGACGTATCAGTTCATCTGCTCGATCCCCGGCCACGAACAGCTCGGGATGAAGGGAACGCTCACCGTCAAATAGCGGCCACGACTCGGCGGTCAGCTTGGGGGGTCGCTCAGTGACCACCGGGTTCCTCCGCCGAACGAGCCACAATCCGACGCCGATGATTCCCGCCCCCCCGAGCGCGGCGAATGCGAACCCGACGGCCCCGATCGAGAAGGCCACCAGCACGTCGAAGGCGATCACGCCGCCGGCAAGCGCCACACCTCGAGGGGACTCGTGACGGGCGTATCCGGCGGGCACGAACGCCGGGATGTTCGACAGGAACAGCTCATCCCCGCGTGTCGTCTGCGTGTAGGCGTAGTGCGAGAACGGGAAGTTCGTTGCGGGTGCTCGAGAACTCCGCAACGAACGCCACCCCGTACGCGATGAGCGCGAACCTGATGCTGGCCTTCCACCCGCGCTCCGGAACGCTCGCGGCGAAGTAGCCCACGATGAACGCCACCACGTACCACCGGCGCAGCATGGTCTCCAGGACGATCACGGCAGGCGAAGTCTGCCTTTGCTTCGGCCGGGCCTGCCCGCCGGGATGGGACAATCGGCGCATGGCGTTACCGGGGGGATTGCCGCTTGAGCCGTCACCCGAGCAGCTGCGCGGGCTGCTCGAAGCGGCGAACGAGTTCGTCGAGGGGTTCGTGGGAGGCGTTGCGGAGGCGCCCGCGTATGGCGGTCACGTCGACCCCGAACTCCACGCGCGGATCCGCGCGACGGTGGGGGAGCTGCCCGGTCGGCTGGAGGAGGCCATCGATCTGGTCGGCGAAGGTGTGCTCGAGGGGTTCAACACGGCGGGGCCCGGATTCCTGGCGTACATCCCGGGCGGCGGGCTGGTGACGGCCGCTGTGGCCGATCTCATCGGGTGTGCGATCAACCGGTACGTGGGGATGTCGGCGCCGTCGCCGGCCATGGTGGAGATCGAAGCGCGGGTCGTCCGCTGGCTGTGCGAACTGTTCGAGTACCCGCCGCTGAGCCTCGGAGCCCTCACGTCGGGGGGCTCGCTGGCGAACCTGTCGGCGATCGTGGCGGGACGGCACGCCGCTCGGCTCGACGACCTGCGCGACGGGCGGATTTACGTCACCGACCAGGCCCACCACTCGGTGGCCAAGGCGGCCCGCATCGCCGGGTTCCCAGCCGACGCGGTGTGCGTGGTGGCGCGCGACCGCGAGCTTCGGATGGACCCGGAGGCGCTCACCGACGCGATCGCCGACGACCGCCGGGCAGGTCGTATGCCGGCGGTGGTGGTCGCTGCGGCCGGGACGACGAACACCGGCGCCGTCGATCCACTGGACGCGATCGCGGATGTCGGGGAGCGCGAGGAGATGTGGTTCCACGTCGACGGCGCCTACGGCGGCTTCTTCCAGCTCACCGACCGGGGGCGCGCCGCGTTCCGGGGCATCGAGCGCGCCGATTCCATCACCCTGGACCCGCACAAGTGCATGTTCCTGCCGTACGGCACGGGCGCGCTGCTCGCTCGCGACGGCGCCCGGCTCCGCGCCGCGCATTCCGTGACCGGCGATTACCTCCGCGACATCACCTTCGACGACGACCTCCCGAACTTCGGGGAGTACTCGGCCGAGTTCACCCGGAGCTTTCGAGGTCTTCGCGTGTGGCTTCCGCTCGTCGTCCACGGTGTTGCGGCGTTCCGCGAGGCGCTCGACGAGAAGCTGGACCTCGCGCGGTGGCTGCACGACGACCTCGCCGCCGACCCTGCGCTCGACCTCCCGTGGGAGCCATCGCTCTCGATCGTGACCTTCGCCGCGCGAGCCGGCGATGCCGCCACGCGCGCGATCCTCGACCACGTGAACGCGAGCGGCCGCGTGTTCATGTCCTCGACCACGATCGACGGCCGCCAGTACATCCGGCCGTGCATCGTGGTGCATCGCACCCACCGCGACCGGATCGAGGAGGCGGCCGCGCTCGTCCACGAGGCCGCCGCGAAGTTCGACGCTACCTGAGTTCGAGCCCCCCGGACGCGGCGGTAGGGGGGATCGACCACGATCAGGCCTGCGTGCCGGCGCAGGTGCTCGGCAGGTGCGACGCGATGCCAGCCGTGGCGTCGTAGACCTGGGACGACGGCGGCGCGGTCACGTCCACCGGTGTGCCGAAGTCGAACAGGTCCATCTGCATGGTCATGCCGACGGGCTGCGTCGTCCCCGGCGGGGTCATGTTGAAGCGCATCTGCATCTGCCGGAGGCGACCCTGCTCGTCGATCCACACGTCGGCCGGGATGGTCAGCTTGCCGAGGAGCTTCTGGGCGGCGCCGAGGCCGCATTTCACCGAGCCGGAGACCTTGTCGATGGCCTTCTTCGGGTCGATCACGACGTGGTAGCGCTCGGTTGCCGTGCCGCGGACCGTGTCGGATCCGACGTGCGTCACGCTCTTCGACACGCCCTTCAGGTACGCCAGCGTCTGGGCCGGGTCAAAGGCGGTCATCGATCCTCCGGACAAGCCGCCGAATCCCGTTCCGGCCTGCTGCGACAGCGCTGCCATGTCGATCTTGAGCCAGGACTTGCCGGACGGGATGTGGGCGGCAGCCGATGGAGGGAGGTGCATGTACAGGGCACCGCCGGTGACCACTATGTCGAAGCCCATCGACGTCGGGGCTCCGGGGATGCCGGACATGTCGAACGTCATCTGGGCGGCCTGCTTCGCGATGTCGATGGCCCCGTTCGCTGACATGGAGACCGATCCTCCGGTCATCCCGCCGCCGGTGATGCTCACCGACATGGACATCCTCGCGGTCTTCTCGGCTTCGGTCCTCGACGCGGCCTGCGAAACCAGCTGGAAGGGGCTGAGGTGGCCGTTCTGGGTAGTGCTCGTCGCGCTCTTGGCGCAGGCGCCCGCTCCCAACGCGAGAACGACGAATATGGCAACGAGCGAGCGACGACGAAGCATCGTTCCTCCGATCGGTTGACGGATCTCGACCATCGTATCGTGCGACACGGGTATCACCGGTTCGCGTACTTCGAGTAGTACTTCTCCACCACGGGGATCAGCTCGATCACGTACTGCCCGCCGGAGCAGCCGTAGCACCAATCGGACGCGTTGATCGCGCCTCCCGTGATCATCGGGTCCTTGGACGCAATCAAGCCGGCCACGATCCGTTCATACCCGTGGCTCGCTCCATGCAACGTGCCGATCGTGGCTTGGATGCCCACGGCAAGCGAGGGGTAGTTCTTCACGCCGACCGAGTTGAACATCGTGGCACCCGCGATGTCGTAGGTGGTGGCGAGCGGATTCCATGCGGCGTCCGTGCCCTCGGCCGACTCCCACGCCACCATGACCACGAGGTTGCGGCGCGAGACGGGCGCTCCGAGCGCCGACAGGAACTTCGCGGCCCACTGTCCGTACGTGATGGGCATGCCGCCACCGCGAGCGATCACGGCCTGCAGGTGGAGCTTGGCCTGGAGGCTGTTCACGAGCCGGAAGGCCTCCTTCCTCGCCGACGCGAGCTCCTTCAGCGCCGCCTGCTCGGCCCCGAACGTCAGGGCGAGCTGCTGCTGGTGCGCGGACGATCGCCGGACCAATGCCGTGCGCTGCTCGAGGAGTTGCTGCTGTGAGTCGACCGTTCGTTGCAGCGCCGCGCGCGACGCGTCCGCCTGGGCGGCGAGGGAGCCGTCGTGTTGCGCGATGGCCGATTCGAACTGGAGCCGGTCGCCCAGCTCGGTGAGCGACCCGGAGGTCAGGAGCGCGTTGACTGCGGCGAAAGGACCCTGCATGTAGGCCTGGACAGCGCGTTCGTCGATCGCGGTTCGGTATTGGTCGTACTGCGCCTGGGCATCGGAGAGCCGTGCGCGAAGGCTCATCAGCGTGGCCTGCACGCCCTGATAGGCGGCCTGATCGGCGGAGAGAGAGGTCAGGGCTCGATGCAATGCCGTTTGCTGGTGGGCCAGCTCGGCCTGCGCCGCCGTGATCTGCTGTTCGAGCTGGGCCAGCCGTCCCGTGGCTTGCCCCAGCGTGGAAGTGGTGTCGGCGGAAGCGGAGGCGCTTGTGGCGCCCGCCAGAAGCGCGCACGCGAGCACAGCCGGAACGAGCCGGGCGTTGGGACGCCGGTTCCGCCTGCCGAGCATGGTCTTGCCCAGTGGTCGGCAGGCGGAGCCGAGGACTTGAAGCTAGGCGGCCTGGGCGGCTTCAGGACCGGCCGCCGGATCCAGCGCCCAGCCCAGGACCTGATCGATTGACTCGGCCACGTGGAACTCGATCTCGTCCCGGACCTGCTCGGGCACGTCGTCCAGGTCGCCCTCGTTGCGCTTGGGCAGCACGACCTCCTTGAGGCCGGCCCGATGGGCGGCCAGCACCTTCTGCTTCACGCCGCCGATCGGCAGGACCTTGCCCTGCAAGGTCACCTCGCCGGTCATCCCGACGGTCGGCTTCACGGTACGGCCCGTGAGCAGGCTGGCGAGCGCCGTCGTCATGGTGACGCCCGCGGACGGCCCGTCCTTGGGGATCGCGCCGGCAGGAACGTGCACGTGGAAGCGGCCCTCCAGGGACTCGGCCGGGATGCCCAGCTCCGCCGCGTGCGATCGGACGTAGCTGAGCGCGATCCTCGCCGACTCCTTCATCACGTCGCCGAGCTGGCCGGTGAGGATGAGTTCCTCGGGCCCGTCGCCCTGCATCCGGGTGGCCTCGATGAACAGGACGTCGCCGCCGGTGCCGGTCACGGCCAAGCCGGTGGCCACACCCGGAACGGACGTCCGCTCCGCAGCCTCGAAGAAGAACTTCTGCCGGCCGAGGTATTCGCGCACGTCGCCGGCGTCGACGGTGAGCGGCGGCGTGACGTCGCCGGCGGCGATCTTCGTGGCGGCTTTTCGAAGCACCTTGCCGAGCTCGCGCTCGAGGTTGCGGACGCCGGCCTCGCGCGTGTAGTCGCCGACGATCGCGCGCAGCGCCTCGTCGGTCACCGTGACCTCGTCCGTCCTCAGACCGTTCTTCTCGACCTGACGAGCGAGCAGGTGATCGCGGGCGATCGCGATCTTCTCGTCCTCGGTGTAGCCGTCCAATCGGATGACCTCCATCCGGTCGAACAGCGGTCCGGGGATCGTCTCCGCGACGTTCCCGGTCGCGATGAACAGGACCTCCGAGAGGTCGAGGTCGACGTCGAGGTAGTGGTCGCGGAACGTGTGGTTCTGCGCGGGGTCGAGCACCTCGAGCAGCGCCGACGACGGGTCGCCGCGCCAATCGCTTCCGACCTTGTCGATCTCGTCGAGCATCATCACGGGGTTCTTCGTGCCTGCGTCCTTCAAGGCGCGGACGATCCGGCCGGGCAGCGCGCCGACGTACGTGCGGCGGTGCCCGCGGATCTCGGCCTCGTCGTGGATGCCGCCGAGTGACACCCGAACGAACTTGCGACCAAGCGCGCGCGCCACGGACTCACCGAGCGAGGTCTTGCCGACGCCGGGCGGTCCGATCAGCGTGAGGATCGCACCGGAGCCGCGTCCCGACGTCGTCTCGGTCAGTCCTCGGTCCGCGCGGAGCTTTCGCACCGCCAAGTACTCGAGGATGCGTGCCTTCACGTCCTCCAGGCCGGTGTGGTCCTCGTCGAGGATCCGCCGGGCCTCGGCGATGTCGAGGTTGTCCTCGGTGCGAACGTCCCACGGGACGTCGAGCAGCCAGTCGAGGTACGTGCGGATCCAGCCCACCTCGGGTGACTGGTCGGACATCCGCTCCAGCCGGCCGAGCTCTCGCTCGGCCTGCTTCCGGACGTCTTCCGACATGTTCGCCTCGTCGATCCGCTTGCGGTAGTCGGCCACGACGTCTTCCTCGCCGTCCTCGCCCAGCTCCTTGCGGATCGCGTCCATCTGCTGGCGCAGGATGAACTCACGCTGTCGCTTGTCCAGGCCCTCCTGGACCTCCTCGCGGATCTTGTCCTTGACGCCGATCTCTGCGAGCGTGTCCTTGGCCCACTCCAGGACCTTCTCCAGCCGCTGCTCCACATCCAAGGTCTCCAGGATCTCGACCTTCTGATCCAGGGACAGATCGGGGGAGTACCCCGCGGTGTCGGCGAGCGCGCCGGGCTCACCGATCCCGCGCAGCAGCTCGGCGACCTGGGGCACCCCCCGGGCGTCGACGATGTTCTCGATGGTGGCCCGGTAGTCGCGCGCGAGCTCGCGGACGCGGGGGGAGTCCGCGTTGCTCTCCAGGGCCTCCTCCACCTGGACCCAGACGGCGTCACCGGTACCGGCGACGCCGGTCCCGATGACGGCCCGGTGCAGACCCCGGATCACGAGGGCCTCGAGGCCGTTCTGCAGTCGTCCCCGGTCCTCGACCTCGGCCACCGTGCCCACGGCGGCGTACCTGGTCCCGATCTTGGGGACCAGCACGAGCCGGCCGCCCTGGCTCTGAGCCGCCGAGACGGCGGCGCGGGCGTCGTCGGTCTCCAGCATCAGGGTGACCACCATCCCGGGCAGGACCACGCCGGAGGTCAGCGGAAGCAGGGGAAGGACGCGAGATGCGAGTTGTTCTGGCACGTGCCTCATCTCCAATTGGTTGGAACGTTTCCTTGCTTTGAACCCTCGAGGACCCGCCGCTATTCCCAACCTTGAGTCCCCCGCGCTCAAGGGCGGAGGGTTCGAGGATGGGTCAGGATTGGGCCGTGGCGCACGAGGAACGGGTCGGGCCGGCCTCGGACCTCCCACCCCGGAAGGTCACCGGGGCGGGCAGATGGGCGGTGGCGAACGTCGGCGGGGAGTACCTCGCGGTGACCCGGCGGTGCCGGCACCTCGGAGCCGACCTCGCCGGAGGGACCATCGACCGAGAAGGATGTCTGGTCTGCCCGTGGCACGGGTCCCGCTACGACATGCGCACCGGGCGAATGGTCCAGGGGCCCCAAGGCGCATTCGCCAAGATCCCCGGGCTCGGCGCCTCGTACAAGGCGCTGACGCGGGTGCTTCCGCTCGGCCGCGGGAAGGTCCTCGAGCGAGACGGAGTGCTCTACGTCCGGCCCGGGGGTGGCTCCAGCCCTCGGGGATAGGCCCTGTGGTTCGCTAACCGGTCGTGGTCGAGCTGCCGGCGTTCACTGCCACGAGGATGATGACGATCCCGAGCCACACCCAGCCCAGCGTCACGCCGGCCAGCGCGAGGCCGCGCCCGCCCTGGCGCCCTCCAGATCGCCTAATCTGGCTGAGCGCGATGTACCCGAACACCAGGGCGAGGAGCACGCCACCGATGATCCCGAACACCAACGACGCGATGGCGAAGCCGTTCGTCTTCTGCGGCGTTGGTGTGCTGTACGCGTTGTTGCCGTCGGGGGCTTGATAGCCGCTAGGGGCGGGTGGTTGAGGAGCCGGAGGCGTCGGCGCGGGGGGAACGTCCGGTCCCTGCTCGAAGCCCATCTGCCTCGCCTCCTTCAGTCTCGTGTCGGACCTTACCCCGGCTTCGCCGGCGGTGGAGCGTGCAGTTCAGACGCCTGTCTCTGCCGGCACCTCGCCCTTGCCGACCGCTTCGACCAGTCGCCCGTAGTCCCGTTCGTTCTGATCGGCGTACCTGGCAGCGAATTCGGCGATCGCTCGGTCGAAGGCGTCGCTCTTGCCGAGGTAGGAGGCAATCGCGATCCGGTCTCCCCACCGCGCGTGGGCCCGAGCAAGGGTCGCACCGCAGATGCGCGCGAACAGGGTTGCTCCTGAGGCGAGCATGTTGTCGAAATCGGCGCTGCCCTTCCAATCGTGCAATTGCCGCACGTAGTAATCGCGTACGACGCCATCGAGCCCCCTGATTCGTTTCCACCCCAGGAAGATGTCGCTGGCCGCTTGCATCAATCGCTGGCCGGCGACGACTCGCTCACCGTGGTGCGCATACAGACTCCTCCCCACGAATCGCTCGAGCACGGATGCCTGCGCCTCCTTCACCTGGAGGAACAGGGGGTCGTCGTTGTCACGCCCGAGCATCAGCAAGATGTAGCAGCGAGTGCCGACGCTCCCCACCCCCACGACCTTGCGCGCAGCGTGAACGTACTGGAACTCCTCGAGCGGATGGTGGTGGTGGGCGAGGGTGCGTCGATAGGAGCGGAGGAGCTTCTTGATCATCACGTCGCTCTTCTCCCACTCCGACCCTAGCTCGACCAGGTCTTCGATCGGCACGATGAGCGGCGGGTCCGCGGCGATCCGGAGCTCGCCGCCGACCTCGCGAGCGCGTATGGCCATGACCCGCACGCTGTCTCGGGTTCGCGCCTTGGCGACATCGCGTTCGACGCTGCGGGCCTCCTTCCGGCTCAAGCGGTTCCGACGAACCTCCAGACGAACCTCGTCGAGCAGGTGCCCCACCTCCATGTGCTCGTACCACGCCTCGAGGTGGCCATCCCGGAGGCCTGCCGCATGCGACGGCGATACTCTCGCGCACACGCCATGACGATCTCGTGCCGGTTCGCGGTCGAAAATCCACGGTCGCGTCCGGCGACCTCGAAGCTCGCCGCCAGTCGTTTCACGTCCCACTCCCAGGGTCCCGGAAGTGTTTCGTCGAAGTCGTTGATGTCGAAGAGCATGCGGCGCTCCGGAGTGCCGAACAGACCGAAGTTCGACAGGTGAGTGTCGCCGCACAACTGGACGGTGACTCCCGACCGGGGTGTCCCGGCGAGGTCGGCCGCCATGATGAGTGCATTCCCTCTGAAGAACGCGAATGGTGAAACCAACATCCGTCCGTAGCGGATGGGGACGAGGTCACGGACCCGGCTCCTTGCCTGCTCCTCCAGCATCTCGACGGGGTCGACGCGATCGGGTCGTGGTTCCCACCGGCCGTGCCCCGAGCGGGGCGACTCGGCTCGGGCGGCCTTGCCCCTGGCGACGCGCTGTTCGACGGTGAGGCGCACGCGCCTCCACGCCGAGGCGAATCGCGGATCCCGCTCGATGGTCGGGCCGAGGTCTCCTCGAGACCCCGGATGATCGGCACTTCGTTCCGTCGTCCTGGCGATGGCAACCCCCTCTCGGGAGCCATCATCGCGCCACCGAGCGCCGAAAGCGACGGTGTGGCTCCTTGCGCTCAGCGGGAGGCGACGGCGGCCAGCTCGCGGCCACCGAGCACCTGATCGATCGCGCCGTACGCCTTGGCTTCCTCAGCCGTGAGGATGAAGTCGCGGTCGGTGTCGCGGGCGATCCTCTCGACGGGTTGGCCGGTGTGCTGCGCCAAGATCCCGTCCACCAGCTTTCGCAGACGGAGGATCTCCTTCGCGTGGATCTCGAGGTCGGCGGACTGTCCCTCGATCCCGCCGTGGGGCTGGTGCATCAGGATCCGGGCGTAGGGGAGCGCGTAGCGCTTGCCGGCGGCGCCGGCAGCGAGGATCACGGCGCCCGCGGACGCCGCCTGGCCGACGCAATACGTCGCGACGTCGGGCTTCACGAATTGCATCGCGTCGTAGATGGCGAGCAGGGCCGTCGACGAGCCGCCGGGGGAATTGATGTACATCGAGATGTCCTTGTCGGGGTTCTCCGCCTCGAGATGCAGGAGCTGGGCGACCAGGATGTTCGCGAGGTCGTCGTCGACGGGCTGGCCCAGGAACACGATGCGCTCACGGAGCAGCCGCGAGTAGATGTCGAAGGCCCGCTCCCCACGGTCCGTGGGCTCGATGACGGTGGGGACGAGCGATGCGAGGGATCGGTTCATCAGAGAGCTCCTCTCCAGGTATGATGCAACCTGCTGGTTGCTCATCGTACCGAAACCGATGGAGAATATGCAACCCGGAGGTTGCGGATGATCAGGAGGGAGATCGTCCTGCCCGCGTCGCAGGAGGACGTGTGGGTCGCGCTGACGAGGTCCGAGGAGCTGTCGGCATGGTTCGGGGCCGATGTGGACATCGATCCTCGGCCCCGCGGCGTGGTGACCGCGCGGCACCGTGATGGGACCACTCACCGCGGCACGGTTGTGGCCGCGAGCGCGCCCTATCGGCTCGTGGTCGTGTGGGAACCGGGAACCGATGAAGTCCGAGGTTCCCGCCTGGAATTCACGCTCGAGCCCGTTGCCGACGGAACGCTGCTCACCGTGATCGAAGCGCCGCTCTCCCCGGCCGGTCCCGAGCGATTCCTCCTCGAGGCGCTGCGGTGACGCCTCGGAAGGACGAGCGCGTCGACGCGGTGTTCCAGGCCCTGGCCGATCCGACGCGGCGTGAACTGCTCCGCCGATTGTCGCAGACGCCCGGGACCGCCACCGAGCTGTCGGCCCGGCTCCCCATCACGCGACAGGCCGTGGCGAAGCACATGGCCGCATTGCAGGACGCAGGCCTCGTCGCGTCGGAGCGATCGGGGAGAGAGGTGCGGTACCGGGTAACGCCCGGTCCTATGGCCGACGCAGCTGAGTGGATGGGCGACATCGGCGCGCAATGGGACCGCCGCCTCGAGAACCTCAGCCGCCGCTTCCGCCGCTGAGGGCCGCACGAACGTGAATTTCTCTCATTAATCACTTTCTCATGAATGTCGGGCATGCCGGGCGATAGCATCGGCCATCTCGATCGCGACATTTGCCGCGGAAAGGGGGAGTCGATGCCACCGACGATCCAGCAGGGGTCGACCGGAAACGCCGTGGGGGAAGCGCAGTATCTCCTCGTACGATTCTTGATCCTCGACTCGATCCAGGTCGACGGCGTCTTCGGTCCGGCCACGAAGAAGGCCGTCAAGGAGTTCCAACAGGAGGAGGGGCTCACCGTGGACGGCATCGTCGGCCCCGCGACGTGGGGCGCGATGTTGGCGGTCTTCTCGATCCCTCCGACGCTGCACCAGGGCTCCACAGGCCCGGTGGTTCGCAGGCTCCAGCGAGTGCTGAACCGAGGCAGGAGCGAGTACGACCCCGGTGGCTCCGTGATCGCGGTCGACGGCGTCTACGGGCCGCACACGAAGACGGCGGTCGAGGCCTTCCAGAAGTGGGGCCACGTCCCCCAGGACGGTATCGTGGGGTTGCAGACGTGGGCCGTGTCGCTGCATGCAGCGGGGCAGGTCCTGGCGGGGGCCGTCGGCGTCTGACGCCACTCGAAACGCCTCTGGATAACCCCCCAGGAAGCTGCCGAAACCGGCCGATCTCGGGGGGATGGATGACGGACACCGGCTGACGATGGACCACGAAGTGGTGGACCGGGTCCGAACGGTGATCCGGGCGATCCCGCCGGGCGAGGTGCTCAGCTACGGGGAGGTCGCGGACCGTGCGGGCCTGCGTTCGGCTCGGCTGGTTGGGCACGTCCTCGCGGAGTACGGCGAAGGGCTTCCGTGGCATCGAGTGATCCGAGCGGACGGGACGCCCACGCCGCATCTCGCGACGAGGCAGCTCGCGTTGCTTCGATCGGAAGGGGTTCGGATCGTCAACGGCCGGGTCCGAGGCTGACCGGCCCGGTCATCGGCCCCCCGCGAAACACGGATAATCGAAGGGATGGCGCACCCCTTCGAGCTCACGCACGAGATCGAGGTTCCGGCGACCCCGCAGCAGGCGTGGGATGCGGTCACCGTCGGCCCGCAGATCGATTCATGGTTCATGGGCCGCAACGAGGTGGAACCGCGCCTTGGCGGAACCGTTCGCCTCGTGCATCCGGGCTTCACGGCAGAGTCGACGATCACGGCGTGGGAGCCGCCGACGCGGGTCGAGTTTCGGAGCCCGGAGGCCGAGGACGGATCGATGCAGGCGTTCGACTACCGGATCGATGAACCGAACCCCGGTCGCACCAGGGTTCGATGGTTCCACAGCGGGGCGATCGCCGGCGACGACTGGGAGGCCGAGTATGAGGCGATGGGTGAGGGCGACCCGATGTACTTCGACAAGCTCGCGAAGTTCTTGACGTACTTCCAGGGCCGCCTCGGGGTGCCGATCGATGCCTTCGGCCCCGAGATCACCGACCGGGAGCGGGCCATGGAGCGATTCCGGACCGGACTCGGGCTGCCCGGGCCTATCGCGCTCGGCGACACGGTGACGCTGACGCCGGAGGGCTTCGATCCCATCCACGGCGTGGTCGACTACCTATCGCCCAGCTTCCTCGGCGTGCGGAGCGACGACGCGCTCTACCGATTCATCTGGGCGTTCATCGGTTCGGCATGGGTCGGACATCATGACTTCTCGGGTACGGTCGACCCCGCCAAGGCCTCGGCCGCGTGGCAGTCGTGGCTCGAGCGAACGTTCGCCTAGCCGGCCCGTATGGAGATCGTTCCGGAACCGACGACACCGGACGAGGACCGGGCCGGGGAACGGGCCCGCATCGCCGAGCTGCTGGAGCGGCACGCACCCACCGATTGGCGCGAGCAGTTCAGGGTCGACGAGCTCCTCGACGCCATCATCGAGGGCGACCCCATCCAGATGTTCGTGATGTCCGCCGACATCCGGAGCTCGACGCTGCTCATGAAGGAATCGGTGCGGTTCGAACGGTTCGCCTCGATCATGGACAAGTTCGTGTCTGCGGTCCGGAGGGGGATCGGTCGTTCCGGCGGATGGTTCGACAAGTTCACCGGCGACGGGTTCCTGGCCTACTGGATCGTGCAGAGCGGATCCGACGACGAGTACCACGAGCACTTCGTCCAGGCCGCCGGCAACATCACGTACACGGCGCGGACCCTGGTGGACCTGTTCCAGCGGCGCGTCCTCGAGGACTTCCGCAGCAACTCCAGGAACCTCCCCGCGACGGCCGGGTTGTCGATGGGCCTCGACGCCGGCCCCGGGTACCTCGTGGAGATCGCGGGCGAGCTGACCGTGGTCGGTTCTCCTGTCGTGGGTGCGGTCCGCATGGTCACGGCGGCGACCGGGCCCGGCGAGATCCTCGCCAACGTGTTCCTGGGCGAGCGGCTCCGCGCCGAGAGCGAGGGGGTCTACAAGCAGCTCGGTGTGACCGTGACTCGCGACCAGCGTGTCACGAAGGAGTATCCGAACGGTCAGGAGGTCTACGCGCTGACCTTCGAACCCGAGCTGTCCGAGAGTCCCGCGCAACTGGATCCCTGATCCGACACTGGCGCGAGTCGGCCGGCCTTCGTTCTTACAGCAGGCCGTTCGCGCTGAGGAATCCCCGAGCCACGGCGGCAACGCTGTGCCCGTCGATCACGACCTTCCCGACGAGCTCGGTCACCGTGCTCGATGTCAGCTGGGCGCTCACCGCATCGAGCAGGACTCGAACCTCGTCGTCCAGGTTCTCCGAGCGGATCACTGGCGTGATGTTCTCCGCGTTCTGGAGGTGCTTGTCGTCCACCAGCGGGACGAACCCGTTCTCTCTGATCTGCGGGTCTGTGGAGAACAACAGGCCGACCTGCACGGCGTCGTCCTTGAGCGCAGCGACGGTCTGCGGACCACCCACGTCCAGTGGCTGGAAGTCGTCGAAGACGATCCCGTACACGCGCTTCAACCCGATCATGCAGTACGGCCGCTGTGGGCATTCAGGCGAGCCGCCGAAGATCAGCCGATCGGCGACCGGCGCGAGGGAGCTCACCGTGGTCAGGTCGAACTGCTGGGCCGTCTGCGAGTTCACCACGAACTCATTGGTGTCCTGGGCCCTGGACGGAGTGAGCAGCGTGATCCCTTTCGGCTGAAGCAGCTCGCGATCCTGCCCGGCGACGGCTGCGGGATCGCTCGAGGCCTGCGCGTTCGGGTTCAGGAACAGGAGCAACGACGACAGATACTCGGGCTTCAGGTCGATCTGCCCCGACTCCAGGGCGGTCTCGGAGACCTCTCGGGACTCCAGGTCGAACTGTCGCTCGACCGAATAGCCCGCGTGTTCCAGGACTTGCGCGTACATCTCCGCAACGATCTGGTTCTCGGCGAAGGCGCCGGACACGCCGACGACGATCGTCCCCTTTCCTCCTGAGGGGTGATGCGGCGTGCCGTTCTGGCCGGACCCGCTGCACCCGGCCATCGCGATCACGGTCGCGAGGATGAGCGAGAGAAGTCGCCTGTTCATGACTTCAGGAGGACGGCACTCGCACCGGAACGCTCGCTTTCCGGCCCAGCAGGACCCGGACGGGTGTCCGCCCCTTCCCCCTCACTTCCATCAGCCGCGCGGGCTCGAACTCGTACCCGTCGGCGAGTTCCGCGACGGTCGACTCCGCGACCAGCACCTGATCGGGCTCCCCGAGCTCTTGGAGCCTGCTCGCGAGATTCACCGTGTCGCCCCACAGGTCGTACGCGAACTTCCGGTCGCCGATCACGCCGGCGACGGCAGGTCCCGTGGCGACCCCGCAGCGCACCGCGACCTGGTCGCCCGAGGGCCACCGGACCTCCTTCGCTTCGGTGAGCATGTCGAGCGCAGCGGCGACGGCCGCCTCGGCGTGATCGGCCATCGGGACCGGCGCGCCGGCGACGGCCATGTACGCGTCCCCGATGGTCTTGATCTTCTCCAGTCCGTGCCGGTCGACGATCCGGTCGAACCGACGGAACAACTCGTCCAGGGCGTTGGCGAACCCCTCGGGCGATGACCGTGCCGCCTGCGCGGTGGACCCCACCGCGTCGATGAAGATCACGCTCACTTGATCGAAGGCTTGCGCGATCCGCCCCGTGGAGGACTTGAGCTGCTCGACGATGGCCACGGGCAGGATGTTCAGGAGCAGCCCGTCGGAACGCAGTCGTTCCTGGTCCAGCTGGCGCTCCCGGAGGAACAGGATCCGGGTGAAGCGCTCGGTTCGCCAGGCGGACAGACCACCGAGGAGCCCGAACGAGAACAGCCACAGCAATGCCAGGGCCCGGCTCACGGTGGCGATGTAGTTCGCGGTGAACGCGTAGGGGAGATACGCGGCCATGCCGACCGCCGTGATGAGCATGACCTGGTAGAAGCGCATCCGCAGCAGTGTGTAGGTGAACGCCGTGATCAGGATGAGGCCGACGTACCCGTACTCGGCTGGCAGGGTCAGGATGTGCGACAGGTAATAGACCCACAGCACCAGGGTGGCGATCGCGACAACGATCGACGTCCACTCCCAGATCCGGCCGAAGAACGGCGTGAACGTGAGGGCCAGCCCGATAACCAGGATCGGGATGAAAATCCCGAACCGCATCGTCAGGTCGAGCCGCTGGTCGGCGAGGGCGAGGATGTGCGGGCGCATGAACACGCCCCAGAAGATCCATAGGGAGATCCCGGCGATGAACGCGAACCGGATGTTCCCCAGGTTGAGCCGGAAGCGGTATGTGCGAAACGCCGACTCCAGGGCGGGATCGCGGAACCGCAGTCGCAATCGCTCGAAGCCGAGCGACTTTGGGGGTTGCTCTTCAGCTGGGGTTGGTGTCTCGATCCGGTCCATGTGCCCTCGTGGCTGGCCCCCCCGGGCCTCGTTCAATGATGACGGGTGGGGGGCCGAAATGTCAGCCTTTCGATGGGCTGGATCCGCCGCAGAGTGCGTGGCGTCGGTCGCGCTGGGCAACTCCGGCACGCCGTGGCACGATTTCACGTGTGACCGGCACACCAGCCGCCGCGCAGCACCTGCGGGACCTCGCTCTGCTGCGCCGAGTTCGTGACCGGATCGACCGGGAGTACGCGCAGCCGCTGGACGTCGAGGCGCTGGCCCAGGGCGTGCACATGTCGGCCGGGCACCTCAGCCGGCAGTTCCGGCTCGCGTACGGCGAGGCGCCGTACTCCTACCTGATGACGCGGCGCATCGAGCGCGCGATGGCCTTGCTCCGACGCGGCGACCTCAGCGTCACCGAGATCTGTTTCGAGGTCGGGTGCTCGTCGCTCGGCACCTTCAGCACTCGCTTCACCGAGCTGGTCGGGATGCCGCCGAGCGTCTACCGGCACCAAGCGGCGGGCGCGATGGCGGGGGTGCCGCCGTGCGTGGCGAAACAGGTGACCAGACCGATCAGGAATCGAGAAGCACCGGTCGCCGAACAGCAGCTAGCGTGACGGCCACGGACATCACCGTTCACAAAGGAGTGACCGCCATGGACATCACGATCCACGCGAGCATGCTTCCGCAGGACGATCCGGACGCCTCCCTGGCCTTCTACCGTGACATCCTCGGCTTCGAGGTCCGCCTCGACGTCGAGTACGGTGGGCTCCACTGGATCACTGTCGGTCCGCCCGGTCAGCCCGATACGGCCATAGTCCTGTACCCCCCAGCCGCGACCCCCGGAGTCACCGACGACGAACGCCGCACGATCGCCGAGATGATGGCCAAGGGAACCTTCGCCAGCATCAACCTGGCCACCAAGGATCTCGACGACGCGTTCGAACGGTTGCAGGCCAGCGACGCAGAGATCGTCCAGGAGCCGATCGACCAGCCGTATGGCGTCCGCGACTGCGCCGTCCGCGATCCCTCGGGCAACCTGATCCGTATCCAGCAGCAGCGCTGAGAGGAGACAACGATGCCGACGAAGAAGACAACCGCAAAGCACACGACCGCGGCCCGCAAGTCCTCCGCGGGATTCTCGGCCGAGGAACGAGCCGCGATGAAGGAATACGCAGCAGAGTTGAAGGCACAGCGTCGCGGCGCGGACGGAGAGAAGCAGGTCCTCGCAGCGATCGCCAAGATGCCGCCGTCGGACCGCGCGATGGCCGAGCGCCTCCACAAGACCATCAAGGCCAGCGCGCCGGACCTCTCGCCGAAGACCTGGTATGGGATGCCCGCGTACGCGAACAAGGACGGCAAGGTCGTGTGCTTCTTCCGCGATGCCGCGAAGTTCAAGGAGCGTTACGCGATGCTCGGCTTCAACGACTCGGCGAACCTCGACGACGGCTCGATGTGGCCGATCGCCTACGCGCTTCCGAAGCTGACCGCCACCGACGAGAAGAAGATCGCCGCGCTCGTGAAGAAGGCGGCGCGCTGAGTCGGAGGATCAGGGCGTCAGCCGATAGAACCGCAGGAAGCGGAGCCATCACCAGTGGGCCACGATCCCTCGAATGGTTCTTCACACGTGCGACGGACGCCCGGTCGTCCACACCATTGTGTGACCGAGGGTCATCGTGTAAGAACATCCGCAGGAAGATCTCACGTGCCGGGGGGGTACGACATGGACCGTTCATCTCGCGTGCGCGGCGCTTATCGCATGCTCCGATTTCTGGTGATGTGCGGCTTGATGGCCGACATGTTCGCGGTCATGGCACCGGAGGCGGACGCTGCCGAAAACACGTGCCGCGCCAGGAACCTGACGAAGGACACGCCCGTGAGCACGAGCCTGGCGAAAGTCATCAAGGCGGCCTCCGCGGGGGACAAGATCGCGGTTAGGCGCGACTGCGTCGGCCACTTCTCGATCACGAAGAACCTCACGCTCGTAGGCGCGGCGACCACCGGCGCCCCGAAGTCGGTCCTGCACGGGAACGGCTCCGGGCGGGTCCTGCTGGTGAGGACGGCTCATGTGAAGCTCGTGAACCTGCGGATCAGCGGTGGGAAGAACATCGCCGCAGAGGACGCCGGCGGCATCCGGGTCGACGGTGGTGGGGTTCTCACCCTGAAGAACACGGTCGTCAGTCGGAACGAGGGGACGCACGCCGGCGGCATCATGGCGGGCGGAAGTACCGCGGGCCACGTGCGCCTGAACGGCAGTTCCGCCGTCATCAACAACGTCGGGACGGGCATCTTCGTCAACAGCTTCTCGAGCAGTGCGACGCTCAACGGGACGGCACACGTCAGCGGGAACTCCGGCAACGGTGTGATCACCTACTACGGCAACCTCACGCTCAATGATGCAACCAGCGTGGATTCGAACAACGGAGGAATCATCAACCAATCCGGTACCACGACCCTGAACGACACGTCATCCGTCCACGACAACACCGGCGTGGGGATCGGCACCCAATACGGTTTTGTCCTCATGCACGACTCCGCTTCGGTAACCGGCAACACGTATGGGGGGATCGCCGTGTACCAGAACGGAGGGCTCTCGATGTCCGAGTCGTCGTCTGTGAGCGGGAACAGTTCGCCGAGCTCCGGCGGGGGGATCTTCGTCGGTGCCACCGGAGCCGTCCACATGTACGACGACACGACGGTCACCGGCAATACGGCCGATTCTGATGACTCGGGCGGGGAGCCGGGGGGCGGCATCTACGTGTCGTGCAATGGCACCCTGGATGGCGCGGTCGACGGAGGCAACGTCGATGCGAACCAGCGCGGGGTCGTCAGCCCCCAGGAGGACAACATCGCATTCGCGCCCTGTCCGTGATGTTCTTAGTGACGCACACCGTCTGACCTGCGTAGTCCCAACGGGATTTGAACCCGTGTCTCCACCTTGAGAGGGTGGTGTCCTGGGCCACTAGACGATGGGACCGGGTGGACGACGGCGCTCGCCGGTCGGCCTCGGCGAGTCTAGCAGCACCCCTCGATCAGCAGACCTGATTCAGGTATGGGAATGGGTCGATGGCCCCGTCGATGTTCGTGTACCCGTAGGGGCTCTGCCACAGCTGGCTCGGGATGGGGCTGGGGTGCCACTCGAAGTGGTCGTGGGTGGCCCCGCCCTGGGCGTCCCCTGTGTTGCCGACGTAGCCGACCACGGTTCCGGCCGACACGCTTCCCAACGTTCCGTAGTGGTCGAGGTGCGCGTTGTACACGTAGCCGTTGGGCCCGCTCACCACGACCGCGTTGCCGCCCAGGGCGTTCGGGTTCGCGCTGGCGTAGCCACTGAACGGCGCCACGACGGGTGTCCCGCGCGGCGCGAAGATGTCGTTCCCGGCGTGGGGGTGCGGCGGGTTCGTCGTGTAGCGCGGCGCTCCGAAGGAGTCCGAGTATGCGTGGGGACCCGCGACCGGGCAGTAGGAGAAGGGGTGATCGAACGTCACCGGTCCGCCCCCGCCCCCGAGGGGCGCCCCCTGTTGTTGCGCGTGTGCCGCGCGCGCGGCGGCGAGTCTCGCTTGCCGAGCGAGCGACGCGTTGAGAGAGCTGACCAGGTTCGAGAGGTGCGTGCGGCGGCTCGCCAGGTCCGACAAGAGCGACGCTGCCTCCTGCTGCTTCGAGCTCAGATCGTTCAGCAGCTGCTGTTGCTCGGCGAACTGCCCGTTCAGCACGGCCTGGCGCGCTCTGAGCGCCGTGAGCTGTCGCTGCTCGCGTCGTTGGAGAACCGTCAGTTGCGCCTTCTTCATCTTCAACGCGTCGGCCACTCGTTGGACCTGCAGCGCGAGACTCGAGTCCTCTGCATTGACCGCGCCGACGAACTCCATGCGATCAGTGAGATCGGAGAGCGACGACGCGCTGAACAGGAACTCGATGTCGCTGCCGGGACCCTGTTCGTAGAGGAGCCGGGCACGCTTGTCGATCCTCCCGCGGAGCGCCGAGTACTCGGCTTGAGCCTTCGCCAGATCTGAGCGCGTCCGAGCGATCTCGGCGCGTGTGCCCTCGTAGGCGGCTTCCGCCGCAACGGTGCGAGCCGCGAGCTCGTTGAGTCGTGCTTGGAGGGCGCCCAACGCGAGCCGCGTCTGATGCTCCTCGCGCTTCACCTCGTGCAGGCGGATCCGCGTGTCGTGGATGCTCCGCCCGATGCGGTGGAGCGTTGCCTTGGCGCGGTCGAGCTGCTGCCTCGTCGTCGCGCCGGCACCGCCCATGGACGAGTACGCCATGACCACGACCAACAGGACGGCCGCGGCGCGGCCCAGGTTCGACTTCGAGAAACGGCTACGGCCCCGCAATCCGCGTCGTTGATACCGAGCGGGTATGGAAAAGTCAACGTCATCAATCCAAACTCAAGACTCAGGCACGCACGGCCGATGACTCATCCGTGGGGCACAGTGCCCCGGACGAGATCATCGAGATCATGTGGTGTCCAGACTGTCGACTCACTCCCGCTGCCATGGATGTCATGCGGCGTGCGCTCGAGGACATGCAGCGCACGCGCCCGAACGACATCGCGTGGCGGCCCCTGATGTGCGGCCGGTGCGGTGAGGTGACGGGCATCGTGGACGACCGCGAGCACTGGGTCTTCGGGATGGAGCCTCGTGCGGCCGAGGTCGAGGCGCCGGCCTGATCCCCGGCTGACCGCCGGGTCAAAGGGCGTTTGAACCTTGACGTTCCGGACATTCCCTCACATACCGCTGCGGAAATTTGTGCTTTCCACAAGGGGAAACGCCTCTCGACGGGGAATACATCAATGGTCGTGACCTTCTTCCAACACGCGAGAACCGTCTTCCGCGCCCACCACGCCGCCCTCCGGGCCCGCTCGCTCGGCGGTCTGCGCTCGGTCGCGTCGATGTGCGGCCGCCGCGCGCCCCGTCGCCGTCTCGCCCCTTCGAGGCGGATGTCGCTGGGCCGTCGGCTTCGCGCATCGCACGCCCCCCGAACGTTCCGAGCGCTCGCCGGGCACCGCTCGCAGGGCTGAGCGTCGGGTCGCCGCGTAGCACCGTTCACTCCCGGGTACGCAAGCTGCATACGTTTGGGATCGTCGATCCCCGACCGAGGAGGTTTCCATGCAGCCCATCGCCCGTCCCGCGGCTGAAGCGCTCGGAAACGCCAAGGCACTCGACCGATGGGCCAAGCCGCTCACGACGTTCGCGGAGAAGCTGGCCCGCCCCGGCTTCGTGAAGGACTTGCTGGCAGGGACGTGGCTGGGGCACCCGTTGCATCCGGTGCTCACCGACGTGCCCATCGGCGCGTGGACCAGCTCGTGGGTCCTGGACGTGGTGGGCGGGGAGAAGGCGGAACCCGCGGCCGACGCGCTGCTGGGTGTCGCGATCGTGTCGTCCCTCCCCACCGCCGCGGCCGGATTGGCCGACTGGGTGGACACGTGGGGGAAGACCCGACGGATCGGTGTCGCGCACGCGGTAGGGAACCTCACCGCGCTGAGCGTGTTCGGGGCGTCGCTCGCCGCCCGGCGCGCCGGCCTGCGCAAGCTGGGGTTCGCACTGTCGACGGTCGGGATGGGAGTGGCATCGGCGTCGGCGTACCTCGGCGGCCATCTCACGTTCGGCAAGGGGATCGGCGTCGACAACACGGCGTTCGATCAGGAACCGGCGCAGTGGGCGGAAGTGCTCACCGTTGACGAACTTTCCGACGGCAAGCTCATCCACACAACGGCCGACGGCGCCGACATCCTGCTCTTTCGCGACGGCGACGACGTCTACGCGATCTCGGACACGTGCACGCATCGCGGGTGTTCGCTGTCGGACGGCACCGTGAAGACCGGGACGGTGATCTGTCCCTGCCACGGAAGCACGTTCCGTCTCGCCGACGGCGGCGTGGTACGCGGCCCGGCCACGGCGCCGCAACCCGCGTACCACACGCGGATCGTGGAGGGCCGGGTCGAAGTGAGGGTGCGCGAGTCGCGGCACTGAGGCCGGCTACGAGCGCGCGTCTCCTGCCTCGGCGGTGGTGAGCTCGGAGACGGAGGGCGTCACGAGATCCCCGGCGATGACGACGTCGTCGCCGGCCAGATGGACCTCGCGGTTCTCGAGCCGGAGGCCGTCCCGAACGCGGAGCACGTTCATGTCACCGACCGACCCGAGCCCCGCACCGATCACGGTGGGCGCCAGCCCGACCACGAGCCGGTCGGCCAGGCCGCCCGACAGGAACGACGTGATGACGGCGGCCCCGCCCTCGACGAGCAGCGAACGGATCCCCGCCTCGCGGAGCGCACGGAGGGCGGCGACCTCGTTCACCCCGCTGCGGCCAGCCGCCACCACGAGGACGCCCACGCCGCGGCGACGGAGCTCGAACCGGCGGGCGGCGGGCGCCCGCTCCGTGGTCACGACGATGGTTTGAGCCTCGTCCTCCAGCACCCGTGCCGAGTCGGGGATCCGGAGCGCCGAGTCGAGGACGATCCGGGTAGGGGAAGGTCCTTCCACCATCCGCACGGTGAGTTGTGGGTCGTCGGAGAGCACCGTCTGCACCCCGACCAGGACGGCGTCGCAAGCCGAGCGGAGCGCGTGCGATAGCCGTCGCTCCTCCTCGCCCGAGATCCATTTGGAGTCCCCGGAGGCGGTAGCGATGCGACCGTCCAGGGTCTGAGCGAACTTCACCACGACGTAGGGCCGAGTGACGCGCTCGCGGACCTCGCCCAGGAGCGAGGACACGTCCACGACGGGACGGATCGATCCATTGAGCTCCGGCCCCGACGGAGGGACGTGATGCAGCCGGTCGCGCTTCGTCCGCATGTAGCGAAGGTTCCGGGCGTGGGCGGCCGTCTGCAGCGGGATGACATCGGAGACCGAGACCCCGCCGGCTCTCAGCGCGTCGACCTTCGACGGGTTGTTCGTCAACAGCCGAACGGATCGCACATCGAGGGCGCGAAGGATCCTCGCCGCTGCGTGGAAGTCTCGCGCGTCGACCGGAAGACCGAGGAGCTCGTTCGCCTCGACGGTGTCGGCGCCGTCCTCCTGGATCATGTACGCGCGGAGCTTCTCGACCAGCCCGATGCCTCGGCCCTCGTGGCCGGTGACGTACACGAGGAGGCCGCGTCCCTCTGCGGCGATCGCCCGGAGGGATGCCCGGAGCTGCGGTCCGCAATCGCAGCGCAGCGAGCCGAGTGAGTCGCCGGTCAGGCATTCCGAATGGATGCGCGTCAAGACGTCGTCTGCGCCGGTCACCACGCCGCGCGCCATGGCCAGGTACACGAACCCCCGGTCGCACTCGAAGGCATGAGTGTCGAACTCGCCGTACGGTGTGGGCAGCACGACACGAGCGATCGCTCGCGGCGTCCCGTTCGGGATGGGGGGACCGGCGATGGACACGCTGAGCGTGTTCCCTGGGCCGGTCATGGCGAAACCGTTTGCTCCCTCTGCTTGCCGGGTACGGGCCACGTCGTGCCGGATCTCGCCGAGGTCTACGCCGACCAGGTCCGGGGCGTCCGCACGGAGCACTGGTCGGGTCCGCCCCAGATGGTCGAGCGGATCGTGCAGATCGCGAGGACGCGCCGAGGCGACGTGGTGATCGACGTGGGATGCGGTGTGGGCGGACCCGCCAGGCGCCTGGCCGAGCTGGTCGGGTGTCGGGTGGTCGGGGTCGACCTCCTGGAGGCGCTGGTCCGCGCCGCGTCGGAACGCGGAGCGAGCGGTGTCGCTTTCGTGGCCGGGAGCGCCCGCCGGCTTCCCATCCGTTCGTCGTCGGCGGATCAAGTGTGGGCACTCGGTGTGGCGGCCCACGTCCCGGATCATGACGCGATGGCCGCCGAGATCCGTCGGGTGCTGCGTCCCGATGGGACGCTCGCGGTGACGGAGGCGTTCTGGGCGGGCCGGCGCGAACCGCGATTCGCGTCGAGCGCTCCCAAGCCGTGGAGGGCCACGACGATCGGCGGCTTTATGTCGGCGCTGGAGCGGGCCGGTCTCATCGACGTGCGCGCGCTTCCGTGGCCGGGGAGGGATGTCCCAGGATCGCTGGACGCTGCCGATCCGGCCCTGGCCCGCGATCTCAGGCACGGCGTGCTCGTGCCGCAACTCGTGCTGGCCAGGTGTCCGTGAGGGGAAGAGCCGTCGAGTTCACGGCGCCCCGATCGGTTCACGTGATCGACGTCGACGTGCCGGACGAGCCGGCTCCGGGTGAGCTTCTGGTGCGAACGGAGATCTCCGGCATCAGCGGTGGGACGGAGATGCTCGCGTACCGCGGCGAGATCGATCCGGATCTCCCGCTCGACGACACGATCGGCGCGCTCGGCGGCACGTTCCGGTTCCCGTTCCGGTACGGGTATTCGTGCGTCGGGATCGTTCAGTCCGCGGGCACCGCGGAGGTCGCAGTGGGAACCCGCGTGTTCGCGTTCCATCCACACCAGGATGTCTTCGTGGTGCCCGCCGGCGACGTCGTCCCCCTGGACGGCGAAGATCCGCGCACGGCCACGCTCTTTCCGCTCGTGGAGACCGGGCTGCAGGTGACGCTCGACGCCGGCGCGCGGTTCGGTCAGGTCGTCGTGGTGACGGGGCTCGGCGCCGTCGGGATCCTCACCGGGGCGCTCCTGATGCGGGCGGGGGCCCACGTGATCGGGAGCGAGCCGATCGGGTGGCGCCGGGACGCCGCCAAGGCCTTCGGCGTCGGTGCCGTGCACCCGGAGGACCTCGCGGACGCGGTCCGCGACGCCACCTCGGCGGCCGGCGCGTCGCTCGTGGTCGAGGCGAGCGGCCGTCCAGAGGTCCTCGCATCGGCGCTGGATCTCCTGGCGCACGAGGGAGAGGTGCTGGTCTGTTCGTGGTACGGCACGAAGCCGGTGTCGCTGCCGCTCGGCGGCGCCTTCCATCGACGGCGGCTGGCCATCCGCAGCACCCAGGTCTCGTCGATCCCGGCCCACCAGCGGGGCCGGTGGAACCGCCCGTCCCGATTGGAGAAGGTGCGGTCACTCCTCCGAGAGCTCCCAGTGGAAACCCTTGCGACGCACGAGTTTCCGTTCGAACGGGCCGCCGAAGCCTTCGAAGCGATCGACCGCGGCGAGGTGGGGCTGCTGCATGGCGCGCTGAGGTACCCGTGACGTACGAAGCCGGAGCGTCGGTCGAGGTCCACGCCCTGCACGTGATGCCGATGGAAGGGCCCGAGGGCATGCTGCACGGGCACGACTACCGCATCGACGTCGTGGTGTCGCGCGAGCGGCTCGATGGCCACGGGATGGTCGTCGACCTCGCGCTGCTCGAGGCCGAGTTGAAAACGGTGCGAGCGGAGCTCGACGGCCGTGACCTCGAGGCCATCCGTCCACCCGACTCCGAGGCCGTGACGGTGGAGGTGTTCGCCCGCTGGCTGTGGGACCGGCTGGCGCCGCTCGTCGTCGCCGCGGGCGCGGACGAGCTCTCCGTGCGCGTGAACGAGTCGGCGGACGCGTTCGGAGGTTACCGGGCCCGGGTCGGCTGACCGAGGAGCGGCGCCACCACGTCGGCGAACCGCGCCGCCGTCTCCTGCCACGTCGGCCATTCCAGCGCCCGCTTGCGGGCCGCCCGCCCCATCGCATCGGCCAGGCCCGGCTCCGCGAACAGATCGGCCAGTGACCGAGCCAGGTCCTCGACGTCCCCGTCCGCGGCCAGCAGTCCGTCTCGCCCGGGCCGGACGAGCTCGCGGAGGCCGGCCACGTCGAATCCCACCACCGGGAGGCCGCTCGCCATGGCCTCGAGCACCGCGATGGGTCGTCCCTCGTACCTCGATGCAGTAATCAGCGCCCGACCACGCGCGTACAGCCGCGAGAGGCCAGCGGCGTCGACCACGCCGGTGGTCACGATCCTGCTCGACGCCCGCCCGAGCGCCGTGTGAACTCGCGCGGCCTCCTCCCGATCGACCTCCATATCGCCGAGGAGCAGCAAGTGGAGGCCGTCGGGCGCGGCTCGGTCGAACGCCGCGATCGCGTCGGGAACGCCCTTGCCCGGGGATGCGTTCCCGACGCAGAGCACCGCGTCGGCGTCGGCGGAGCGTCCTTCATGGGCCCAGGCCCGGTCTCGTCCGGGATGCACCGCAACGACCTCGGCCGGCGTGAACGCGCGCAAGTGATCGCGCAGCCAGTCGCTCGCCGTCACCACGAGCGCGGCGAACCGAAGCACATCGCGTTCCTGGACGGTGGGCGCGGGGTATCCCGCCACCGCGCTCGGCACCTGGTGGGCCAGTGCGACGTACGGGATCCCGGTCTGGGGACGGCCGTACCGGAACGCCAGGCTGTCGATGATCGCGAGGTCCGCGTCGATCCTGCCGAGGTCGCCCGGGTCCACGACCTCGACGGCCCAGTCCCGCTCGAGCATGGCCTCGATGACCGCGCCGTCGTAGACGTTGCCGCCCGTGACGCTGTCCAGCCCGCCCTCGGCGACGAAGGCCACTCTCCGCATCGGCTCTTCGTTCCCGGGTTCGCTCGCGCTCACGCCCGTCGCAGCGGCTCGACCACGCGCACGTACTCGGCCAGTCGCTCCGCCGCCTCCGCCGCGAGATCCGGCCCCCGCGAGACGCCCCTCCACAACTCGAACAGGTGGAACCACCCCTTCCCGAAGGGCTCGAGGCGGACGTCGCCCCCCAGTTGCCTCCGGATGCCGGCCAGTCTGCGTCCCAGGAGCTTCGCGATCTCCCCGTCCTCGGCTCCTCCCTCCAGGTGGAACGCAACCTCGAGCCCTCCGCCGTGGAACCACAGCTCGAAGTGCTGGTGGCGATCGTCGTAGAAGACCTTGAGCACGCTTCCCATACGCGCGCTCTGGAAGTCCCGGAGATCGGATGGGAGGAGCGCGGGGAGCTGCTCGGTCACGTCCGCGTAGAAGTCGCGGAACGTCTGGACCCGCGGCCCTCGCCGGGCCTGCTGACTCGGCATGTCCGTACAGTAGAACCATGCCGGAGCTTCCCGAGGTCCAGGCCCTGACGGAGCGGCTCGACGAGGTCCTGCGGGGCGCGACGTTCGCCGGCGCGGCGCCGTTGCAGTTCTCCGCCCTCAAGACCTTCGATCCGCCGCCGGAGGCGCTCGTCGGCGCGGTGGTGGAGCGCGTCGGCCGCCGTGGGAAGTTCTGTGTGATCGAACTCGTCGGGTTCCGGCTGCTGTTCCATCTGTCGCAGGGCGGCCGCGTGGACCTCGAGGATCCCCCGAAGGCCACGAAGCCGAAGGGCGCCGTCGTGCGGTTCCGGTT
>JBKOXF010000087.1:0-3073 GCA_046724795.1 Actinomycetota bacterium
GCTCGGGAGTTCACCGAGCGTCATCTCCTCCCCCATGAGCTCGAATGCGAGCGTTCACGGGGTCTCTCCGCCGACGCCCTGGCCTCGATCAGGTCGGCCGTGATCGAGGGCGGATGGGGGGCCATCAACCACTCGGTCGAAGTCGGAGGGGCGGGGCTCGACCTGTTCCAGCAGATCCTGGTCCAGGAGGAGATGGGCAAGGCCACCGGCGCGCTGTGGGACGTCGTGTGGCGCCCGTCGATCCCGCTACGGGAGGGGACGGAGGAACAGAAGGACACGTACCTCCGGCCGGCCTGCCGTGGCGAACGGCGCGACGCCTACGCCATCACGGAGGAGGGCGCGGGTTCGGACCCGTCGATGGTGCGCACGACGGCCAAGCCGGACGGCGACGGCTTCGTCATCGACGGCGAGAAGTGGCACGTCACGGTGGGCGACGTGGCCGACTTCGTTCTGGTGCACGCGCTCGTCGACGGCGACCCGACGCTGCCCACGGTGTTCATCGTGGACAAGGACCTTCCCGGCGTGCGGATGGTTCGCTCACCCAGATACATGCACACGTTCGTGTTCGAGCACCCGGTGTTCGCGTTCGGCGGGGTCAAGGTGCGCGCCGATCGGATCCTGGGCGAGGTTGGCTCCGGCTACGAGCTCACCAAGGACTGGTTCGTCGAGGAGCGCTTGATGATCGGCGCCCGGACCGTCGGGGCGTCGATCAGATTGCTGGAGTTGTCGGCCGCGTTCGCCCGATCGCGCCGGGCATTCGGCACGCCCATCGACGAGCACCAGGGCGTGGAGTTCATGCTGGCCGACATGGCCGCGGAGATCATGGCGGCCAAGTCGCTCCTGTACCGGGTGGGATGGCAGGCGGCCCGGGGTGGCGCCGCGCGACGGGACGTGCACATCATGGCCGCCGCGGTGAAGGTGCTGTGTTCGGAGATGGCAGGACGAGTCGCCGATCGGGCGGTGCAGATCCACGGGGGACGCGGCTACATGCGCGAGGAGCCCGTGGAGCGGCTGTGGCGGGAGCTCCGCGTCGATCGCATCTGGGAGGGCACGTCGGAGATCCAGCGGGTGATCATCGGGGGCGAGATCCGCAAGCGCGGCCTCGAGCTGTTCACCGACTGGCCCGGGGAGGGTGGAGCACCGAGGAGGGAGGGACGATGACCGAACAGAGCGGCGGCACGCTGACCGAAGCGGGAGGCGCGACCACCCTGTACTTCGGACCCTGGTATCGGAAGTCGCCGTACTTCGAGGCGACACAGCGCTACGGGTGCAAGGCCTACGACATCTACAACCACACGTACCTGCCCGGCTACTACGACGACCCGATCGTGGAGTACTGGCACCTGCTGGAGCACGTCACGATCTGGGACGTGGGGGTAGAGCGGCAGGTCGAGATCACCGGGCCCGACGCGTACCGATTCGCCAGCCTCCTCACGCCGCGCGACCTGTCCACGTGCGCCATCGGCCAGTGCAAGTACGCACTCATCACCGACGAGAACGGGGGGATCATCAACGACCCGATCCTCCTCCGCTTGAGGGAGGACCATTTCTGGCTCTCCATCGCCGACTCCGACGTCCTGCTGTGGGCCAAGGGGATCGCCCTCTTCGCCGGCATGGACGTCTCGATCAACGAGCCGGACGTGTGGCCCATCCAGGTCCAGGGGCCGAAGTCCCCCGACGTCATGTCCGCGCTGTTCGGCGAGGAGGTGATGGGGCTCCGCTATTACTTCTGTACCGAGACGGACCTGGACGGCATCCCGGTCGTCGTCAGCCGCACGGGCTGGACCGGTGAGGTCGGCTACGAGATCTTCCTCCGCGATTCCGCCCGGGGCGACGAGCTGTGGGAACGGGTGATGGACGCCGGCAAGCCGCACGACATCCGGCCCATCGCGCCGTGTGAGGCGCGCCGGATCGAGGCCGGCATCTTCAACTACCGGTCGGACATGACCCTGGAGAACAACCCGTTCGAGGTCACCGGCCTGGAACGGCTGGTGGACCTGGACAAGGACGAGGAGTTCATCGGACGGGAGGCGCTTCGAGAGATCCAAGCGGCCGGAGTCCGCCGCAAGCTCGTGGGCATCGAGATCGAGGGCGATTCGCTCTCGTTCGAGCTCGCGGAACCGTGGCCGGTCCGGCGGGGGAGCGACACCATCGGACGGGTCACCGATGCCATCTGGTCGCCGCGCATGGAGCGCAACATCGGGTACGCGTGGGTGCCGATCGAGCTCGCGGCGACCGGAACGGAGCTCCAGATCGAGACGCCCGGGGGACCGTCGCGGGCAACGGTCGCCGCGATCCCGTTCATCGACCCCAAGAAGCGGATCCCGGCGAGCTGACCCCCAGGGGGAGCGACATGGACGAACGCTCGATGTACATCGACGGCGAGTGGGTGGAGGCCCGAAGCGGAGCGAGGTTCGACGTGGTCGACCCCTCCACCGGGAAGACCATCGCCACCGTCCCGGACGCCGAGGGACCGGACGTCGACGGAGCGGTCGCTGCGGCCCGACGGGCGTTCGACGGCGGGACATGGTCGGCGGTGACCGAACGCGATCGGGGGCGGCTCCTCGTCCGCGTCTCCGAGCTCATCCGGCGAGATCTGGAGCGGCTGGCCGAGCTCGAGGTCCTGGACAGCGGCAAGCCAATCGGCGACGCCCGCGAGGACATCGAGGAGTCGGCGTTCATGTTCGAGTACTACGGCGGGTGGGCCACGAAGATCCACGGGGACATCCCGCCGGTGGGCCCGGACGCGATGAGCCTGGTGGTGAAGGAGCCGGTGGGCGTGGCCGCCGCGATCACGCCGTGGAACTACCCGTTCATGATGGCCTCGCAGAAGGTGGCCCCGGCGCTCGCCGCGGGATGCACCGTTGTGCTCAAGCCGGCGGAGCAGACCCCCCTCACCGCGCTGGAGCTGGCCAGGATCCTGGAGGAGGCCGGCCTCCCGAACGGAGTCTGCAACGTCGTCACCGGGTTCGGCCCCACAGCGGGCGCGCCGCTCGTGACACATCCCGGCGTCGACAAGGTCGGCTTCACCGGCTCGGTCGAGGTGGGGAAGAGCGTCATGCGGGAGGGCGCG
>JBKOXF010000047.1:0-5651 GCA_046724795.1 Actinomycetota bacterium
CCGCCGCTCGTGATCACGAAGTAGTCGGTGATGACGATGAGCTCGCGCACGTCGAGGATGACCACGCGCTCGCCTTGCTTGTCGGCGGCCGCCCGGGCTGCCGCCACCGCGAGGTCGCGGCTCGACGCTTGCCGCTGCTTACCCTCCGGCACGTCCGTCCGGGTCGATCGTCGACGTCAGCGATATCCCTCCTGGGTGCGCATACCCCCCGTACGCCTACAGGGTACCCGCAGGGCGGGGGAACTCAACGGTACAGCCCGGCCTTCTCGATATAGGTTTGCACGCCCTCGGGGACGAGGTACCTGATGGGCCGGCCCTCGTGCATTCGCCGGCGGATGTCGGTCGATGAGATGGCGAGCGCGGGGATCGTCATCACGCTCACCCGGGCGTGAGAGGTGGACGCGCCCTGCTCGAACGCCGCGAGGTCGTAGCCGGGACGGGTCGCCGCGATGAAGTGCGCGAGCTCGAAGGCCTCCTCCGGCGACTTCCACTGGAAGATCTCGAGCATGGCGTCCGCGCCGGTGATGAAGAACAGCTCGACGTCCTCGCCCCGTTCGGCCCGCAGCTCTTTCAGCGTGTCCACCGCATACGTCGGACCGGCGCGCTCGATCTCGAGGCGCGAGACGCTGAACCGCGGGTTGCTCGCCGTCGCGATCACCACCATCAGGTAGCGATGCTCGGCGGGCGAGACCTCGCGATCCTGCTTCATCCACGGCTGCCCCGTCGGGACGAACACGACCTCGTCCAGCTCGAACTGCTGCAACGCTTCCTCCGCGGTGAGGAGGTGACCGTGGTGGATGGGGTCGAAGGTGCCTCCCATCACGCCGAGGCGCTTCACCCAGCCGTCTCCTTCACGAACCCCTCGAGATCCGGGAGGTGCTCGCGGTAGTGGAGCGGCCCCGATTCCAGGAACCACTCCTCGGCGTGCGGGGTGACCTCGTCGAGGTTCCACAGCGCCTCGAGGGCCTTGTTCCTGGCGGCGTGCAGCTCGGCCCGGATGATGGCGAGGTCGAGGTCTCGGTTCGCCTCGTAGAACTGGCGGTTGATCGCGTCGAGGTCCACCCGCTCCAGCCGGAACGTGCCGAACCGCATCCGCTCCAGCTCGAGCTTGGCCTCCGCCCACCAGGACGCGAGATGGCCCTTGAGATCCTTGACCGACCAATCGGGCGTGAGCCCCGGCCGGGTCATCTGCTCCGGCGTGAGCCGGCCGAGCAGCGCGTGCAGCTCCGACCAGGCCTGGTCCTCCTCGCGGATGAGCTCCGTCTTCCGATCGGTCACGTGGCACCCCCCTCGCCCTCAGGATAGAACTCGAACGCCCGGTCGCCGATCACGACCTCGTCGCCCCGGCGCGCGCCGGCCGCCGCGAGCCGTCGTTCGACCCCTTCCTTCACCAGCCGCTTCTGCAGGTCGGTCACGGCGCGTGGATCCTCGAGATCGGCCTCCGCGACCCATCGCTCGACGTCCCGTCCGATCACGCGGAACCGCTCCCCCTCCTTCCGCACCACGAACCGCTCGCGGCCGGGCCGGAGCACGACGTAGGACTCGCGGGGCGGCGCCGTCTGCGCGGCCTCGAGCGCGAGCGAGTCGAGCCGAGCGTTCAGCTCCTCGATCCCCTCCCCGGTGACGCCGGAGACGGTCACGACGTCCTCGAGCCCTGTGAAGGCCTCGCGGACGCCGTCGACATCGCCGACGAGATCGGCCTTCGTCAGCACGACAATGGACGGACGCTCCGCCATGGTCGCGTCGTACGCCTCCAGCTCACGGCGCACCGTTCGGAGGTCGTCGGCTGGATCCGCCGCCGACGCGTCGACCACGATGGCCAGAGCCCGGCACCGCGTCACATGCCGAAGGAATTGATGACCGAGTCCCCGACCCGCACTAGCCCCTTCCACGAGCCCGGGAACGTCGGCGACCACGAAACGCTCGTTTCCCTCGGCCACACCGAGGTTCGGCGAGAGCGTCGTGAACGGATAGTTCGCGATCTTCGGCTTCGCCGCGGTGAGCTTCGACAGCAGCGTCGACTTCCCCGCGTTGGGAAGCCCGACGAGCCCGATGTCGGCCACCAGCCGCAGCTCCAGGTCGAGCCGGCGCTCCTCGCCGGGCTCCCCCGCCTCGGCGGTGCGCGGGACGCGGTTCTTGGGCCCGGCGAGGGCGGCGTTCCCCCGGCCGCCCCGGCCGCCACGCGCCACCACCGCGCGAGCGCCCTCGCCGACCAGATCGGCGACCAATCCGCGCTCGTCGCGGACCGTCGTTCCATCGGGAACCCGGAGCACGAGGTCGGCGCCGTTGCCCCCTCGACGGTTGTTCCCCGACCCGGGATCGCCGTTCCCGGCCCGCTGGTGCGGGTGGTCGGCGAACCACGACAGGTCCCGGACCGAAGTCGAGACCTCCAGGACGACGTCGCCGCCCCTGCCGCCGTCCCCGCCGTTCGGTCCGCCCCGGGGCGTGTACGGCTCGCGCCGGAACGTCACAGCACCGTCACCGCCCTTCCCGGCCCGAACGAACAGGGGTGCTTCGTCGGCGAATGTCATGACGGGCCCAATCATCCGAGAATCTGGGGGATGGCGGAGCGGGCGACGGTGTGGGCGGTCCGGCTGGGGACGCTGGACCAGGGCGAGAAGGGCGTGATGGAGCTCGGGGAGACGTCGCTGACGTGGGTCCCCGAGAAGATCGGCCGCGCCGACATCACGGTTCCGTTCTCGGACATCCAGAGGGTGCGGCGGCCACCGGGATCACCCGTGATCGTGGTGGAGCGCTCGGCATCCGCCCTGGCCTTCTATTTCGTGGAGCCGCCCCCCCTGCGGTTCCGGCACGAGGGATCCCGGAAGGCCAAGGGCCGCATGAAATCGATCTCCTACCTGCGCGGTCGCAACCGAACCAAGCGGGATCAGGTCAAGCAGTGGGCGGCGATGATCAAGGAGGCGGCTGCGCGGCCGCTATGAACCGGACTCGATCGAGGCGAACTTCCGCCCGCCCGACGAGTGGAACTTCACCTGGCCGGCCACGAGCGCGAACAGCGTGTCGTCCCCGCCTTTGCCGACCCCGTCGCCGGGGTGGATGCGCGTGCCTCGTTGGCGCACGATGACGGCGCCGGCCGTGACCGTCTGTCCCCCGAAGGCCTTCACGCCGAGGCGCTTGGCCTCGGAGTCCCGGCCGTTCTTGGTCGTGCCGCCGCCTTTTTTGTGTGCCATCGCTCGACCAGGGTAGCAGACGCTATTCGGCCGCCTGTGGCTCCTCGGCGTCCGTCGTCGCGGCCTCCGGCGCCTCGTCGGGCGCGGGTTTGGCCTCCTCGGTCTTCTTCGCCGCGGGGGCGCGGGTCCGCATCTTGATGTCCTCGATCTCGAGCAACGTCATGAGCTGGCGGTGCCCCTGGCTCTTCGCGTACCCGGTCTTGGGCCGGTACTTGAAGACCTTGATCTTGTCGCCCTTCTTCTCGCCGACGAGCTTGCCGATGACCACGGCACGCTGGGCCTCTTTGCCGTAGTGCGTCTTGCCCTCGTCGTCGACGACCAGGATCGGGTGCAGCTCGATCTTGTCCCCGTCGTGGTGCATCAGCTCGACCTCGATGACGTCGCCGGGCTTGACCCGCTGCTGCTTACCTCCGGCCTTGATCACTGCGTACATGGGCGCTGCCTCCTAGTGGATGTCGTGGGTGATGAGGATGCCACGTCCCTCGCAGGTCGGACACGTCTCGGAGAAGGACTCGAGCAGCCCGGCCGACACGCGCTTCCGGGTCACCTCCAGCAACCCGAGCGGGCTGATGTCGAACACCTGCGACCTGGTCTTGTCCTTGGCCAGGGCCTCCTTCAGCGTATTGATGACCTTCTGCTTGTTCTGATCGAAGACCATGTCGATAAAGTCGATGATGATCATGCCGCCGATGTCGCGCAGGCGGAGCTGCCGCGCGACCTCCTCGGCGGCCTCGACGTTCGTCTTCGCCACGGTCTCCTCGAGATTCGTCTTCCCGACGTGGCGGCCCGTGTTCACGTCGATGACCGTCATGGCCTCCGTGCGGTCGATCACGATGTAGCCGCCCGACGGCAGCCACACCTTGCGCTCGAGCGCCTTGTGGATCTGCTCGACGAGGTGGTACTCCTCGAACAGGGGGAGCTTGCCGTCGTGCAGGTGCACGAGCCCGACCAGGTCCGGGGCGACGTCCTGCAGGTACGTCCGGACGCTGTCGTACACCGGCACCGAGTCGGTGACGATCTCGGTGAACTCCTCGTCGTTGAACAAGTCCCTCACGACCCTGACGGTGAGCTCCGGCTCCTCGTACAGCACCTTCGGCGGCTTGGCCTTCTTCGCCTTCTTCTCGATCTCCTCCCACGTCTTCACGAGCCGCTCGATGTCGTGGGCGAAGTCATCCTCGGTGGCGCCGTCGGCGGCGGTCCGAACGATCAGGCCGTGCCCCTCCGGCTTCAGCTTGCGGGCCAGGGCCCGGAGGCGACGCCGCTCGTTGTCGGGCAGCCGCCGGGAGATGCCGAACACCTGCGAGTTGGGGACCATCACCAGGAACCGTCCCGGGATGCTGACCTCGCCGGTGAGGCGGGCGCCCTTGCCCCCGAGGGGATCCTTCGTCACCTGGACCAGCACGGACTGGCCCGGCTTGAGGGCCTGCTCGATGCGGCGCGCGCCCTCGACGTCCTCGTCCCAGTTCACCTCGCCGGCGTACAGGACGGCGTTGCGTCCCCGGCCGACGTCGATGAACGCGGCCTCCATGCCGGGGAGCACGTTCTGCACGCGGCCCTGGTAGATGTTGCCGACCATGGAATGGGCGCCGACGCGCGTGATGTAGTGCTCGATGAGGGTCGAACCCTCGAGCACGGCGATCTGGTCGCGCTCGCCGTGCTCCGTGATGAGCATGATCTTGTCGCGGGACCGCTTCGGGATCGGGACCAGCTCGCGGCGGCGGCGCTGTCCGGGCGTCCGGATGCGGCGGGTTCGGGTGGGACCTGCCGTTTCCTTCTCGGCGGCAGCTGCCTGCTTGGCGGGCTTCACGGTGGATCGCTTGGCCGGCGGTGACTTCTTCGCCGGCTCGGCTCTGGCTGCGGGCTGGGACTGTTTCGATGCTCCACCGCTTCCGGAACGGCGTCGGCGCCTGCGCTTGGCACCGGACGTCGTCGCGGACTCCTCACCGCCGGCATCCTCGCTCTCGCGCTCCTGGTCGCCTGCCGAGCCGGACGGCTTCGCTCCGGCCTTGGCCGAGCGCGTCGAGGTTCCGGAGTCGCCGGCGGACGTTTCGACGGCGACTCCGGATGACTCGTCGGTGGCGGCTTGGGACGGCTTGCGGTTGCGGCCCCGTCCGCCTCGGCGACCCCGCCGACGACGCGGCCGGGTGGACGTGGAGGGCGACCCCTCTCCTCCGGCGTCGGCCGAGCTCTCGGATGAGCCCGCCACCGCCTCGATGTCGCCGGTTCCCGGACCGGCGGCATCGTCCGCAACGGCTTGCGTCTGCCCCCCGTTCGAGGCCTTGGGCCGTTGGCCCGAACGGCCCGATCCGCCGCGGCGGCGGCGGCGCGGTCGCGGTGCGGCCGAGCCGCCGCCTTCCGGCGAAGGCGCTCCGGCCAAGCCCTCACGCGGCTCCGCGGCCCCGGCCGCGGACCCGCTCGCTTCCGTCGTGGTCCGCTCGGGGGCCACGGTCTCTTCGTTCA
>JBKOXF010000113.1:0-9746 GCA_046724795.1 Actinomycetota bacterium
ATCCTGAACGACGAGAAGACCTCATCGGTTCGGCTCGTGGTGAACCCCGAGCGGATGGTGATCAGCGAGGCCCGGCGGACGTACACGTACCTGTCGCTGTTCGGTTACCGGGTGGACTCGGTGATCGTGAACCGCATCATCCCCGACGACGTCACCGACCCTTATTTCGGGAAGTGGAAGGAGATCCAGGCGGAGCACCTCGAGACGGTGCAGCAGTCCTTCCAGCCGGTCCCCATCCTCAAAGCGCGGCTGTTCGATCGCGAGATGGTCGGGCTCGAGCTGCTCCAGCGGATGGGCGACGAGGTGTACGGCGAGAAGGACGTCACGGACGTGCTGCACGTCGACGAGCCCATCCGCGTCCGCAAGCGCGGGGCGAGCTACGTGTTGTCGATGCGGCTGCCGTTCACCGATCGCCACGAGCTCGACGTGCACCGCAAGGGTGACGAGCTGTACATCAAGGTCGGGCCGTACAAGCGCAACATCATCCTGCCGCAGACCCTGCAGCGGCTCACCGTGCAGGAGGCTCGGTTCGAGGCCGACCGGCTCGAGGTCAGGTTCGCGCGCGAGCCTCGGCCGGCGCGGGTCGAGGCGGGTATGGAAGGGAGAGGGTAGATGGACGAACGTTTCGACGAACGCCTCGAAGAGGCCCCACCCTCCCACCAGCCGGTGTGCCCCGTGGGGTTCTGCCCGATCGGATTCGCGCTCTCGGCCGCCGACCAGGTGCGGCCGGAAGTGGTGGAGCACCTGCTCGCGGCAGGTCGGGAGATGCTGCTGGCGATGAAGGCGTTCGTCGATGCGCGGGCGGACGGGCTGGGCCGCACCTCGCCGCTGGAGAAGATCGAGATCTCGTAACGGTCGCCGTCTTCCGGAGGACCGACATGACCGAACTCTCTCGCACGCTCGTCAGGAAGCTCGCGGAGTGGAGCCCGGGGGAGCATCCCGTGACCACGGTGTACCTCTCGGTGGACGGCGGCCTCTATCCCAGGAAGAAGGACTACGAGCTCCGGCTGGAGGAGGTCCTGCGCCAGGTGACGGATCGAGCCGCCGGTCTCGACCGAGACGCCCGCCGTTCCGTCGTGCGCGACATGGATGAGATCCGGTCGTTCGTCCAGGGCCGGTTCGAGCGGGGCGGGACACGGGGCCTGGCGATGTTCTCCTGCGCAAGCGCCGGGTTGTGGGAGGACGTCGCGCTGTCGCGCCCGCTCCGCAACCTGGCGGTGCTGGCGCCGCACCCCGATCTGCTCCAGCTGGAGAGGGTCCTCGAGGTCTACGAGTCCTTCTGCACGGTGCTCGTGGACAGCGAGAAGGCCCGCATCTTCTTGGCCGAGCTCGGACGGATCGAGGAGCAGCGCGAGCTGATCGACGACGTCCCGAACCGCCACGAGCAGGGAGGATGGTCTCAGGCCCGGTATCAACGACACGTCGACGAGCATCGCCAACGGCACCTGAAGCACGTCGCCGAGGTCCTGCTCCGGTTCTTCAAACGGCGCAGCTTCGACCATCTCATCCTGGCCGGGCCGCAAGAGCCGATCGCCGAGTTCGAGAAGGAGCTCCACGATTACGTTCGCCAGCGGATCCTCGCCCGGATCACCCTTCCCATGACCGCGTCGACGAACGAGGTCCTGCAGCGGTCGTTGGCGTGCGAGGAGGAGCTCGACCGCGCCCGCCTCCACGAAGCCACCGATCGGATCACCGCCGAGTCCGCGGCGGGGCGACAGGCCGTCGTGGGCCTCTCGCCGACTCTCAAGGCGCTCGGTGAGAACCGGGTGGCCACGATGGTCGTGGGGATGGACATGCGGCACCCCGGCCGGATGTGTCCGTCCTGTGGGCGTCTCGCCGAGAAGGGTCGGCGTTGCGCGACGTGCGGCGCGGAGACGCACGAGGTCACCGACGTGGTCGAGGCGGCTGTGATCCAGGCGCTCCGGCAGGGGGCACGGGTCGAGACCAGCGAGGACGCGGCCTTCCGGGAACGCGGCGGCGTGGGCGCGCTGCTGCGGTTCTGAGGAAGAGAGCGCGACCACTGGGTGGGCGGAAGGAAACGGCGCGCACGGCGATCGGACTGGACGTCGGTGGGACGAAGATCGCGGCGGTTCGGATCGACGAGCTCGGGGTCATCCAGGAGCAGACGCACCTGCCGACACCCGACTCGACCGACGAGATCCTCCGAGCGCTCGTGGAACTGGTGTCGAAACTCCGAACCGATGACGTGCTCGGCGTGGGCGTGGGAGCGGCGGGCATGGTGGATTCGTCAACCGGTGTGCTTCGGTACGCGCCGAACCTTCCCTGGAGGGAGCTCCCGCTCAAGGACCGGCTCACCGCCTCCACGGGGCTGCCGTGCGTCGTCGACAACGACGGGAACGCCGCGGCGTGGGGGGAGTACCGGTTCGGATCGGGGCGCGGCTCGACGGACATGCTCCTCGTGACCGTCGGCACGGGGATCGGCGGCGGGATCGTGTCGGGCGGACGGCTCTTTCGTGGCGCTCATGGGTTCGCCGCGGAGATCGGCCACGTCATCGTGGAGCCTGGAGGCCCATTGTGTGGCTGCGGCAACCGGGGCTGCTGGGAGCAGGTGGCGTCCGGGCGGGCCATCGACCGGTTGGGCCGCGATGCCGGCAGGGACCATCCGGACGCGCTGTTCGTGGAGCTCTCGGGGGGCGACCCGGACTCGGTCGGCGGCCCGCAGGTCACGGAGGCTGCTCGGCGGGGCGACGACATCGCCCGGGAGATCCTGGCGGAGGTCGGCCGGCGCCTGGGCGAAGGGATCGGAGGGCTCGTCAACGTCGTCGACCCGGACATGGTGGTGGTGGGAGGTGGCGCGGTCGCGGCGGGGGACCTCCTGCTGGAGCCGGCCCGCCGCGCGTTCCTGGAATCGGTGGAGGCGCCCGGCCACCGGCCCGACGTCCCGATCCTCGCCGGAAGTCTCGGGAATTCCGCCGGCGGCATCGGCGCGGCGTCGCTCGCACTGGAGGAGTTGCACTCGTCATGAGGTTCGGCCTGATCCTGCCGCTCTTCTCCGGCGATCCCCACCGCGTGCTCTCGTTCGCCCGGAACGCCGAGGAACTGGGATTCGACGGAGTGTTCGCCTTCGACCACTTCTTCCCGCCCGGCGCGACACCGGATCGACCCTCGCTCGAGGCGTTCACGACACTTGCCGCTGTTTCTGCATCCACGAAGCGGGTGACCGTCGGGACGCTCGTGACTCGGGCCCAGCTTCGCCCGATCGGTCTGCTGGCGAAGCTCGCCACGAACATCGACCTCGTCTCGGAGGGACGGGTCGTCCTAGGCGTCGGCACGGGCGATCCCATCGACAGGCCCGAGCACGAGGCGTTCGGGTTGCCGACGCTGTCGAAGGAGGACCGGAGGGTTCACCTGGCCGAGGCCATCGCGGCCCTCAAGGCCCTGTTCGAGGGGGGGGAGTGGGAGGGAGGGAAATTCGTCCCGCCGCTCCGCGGCCCGGTGTTGCCCCCTCCCCGCCAGCAGGGGGGTCCGTCGATTTGGGTCGGGGCGCAGGCCGATCCGGTGGTTGCCCTGGCCGGCCGGCTCGCCGATGGCTGGAACGGGTGGGGGCTCCATCCCTCCGCATTCGCGCGGAAGGCACGCATCCTCGGCGACGAGGCGGGGAGGACCGGCCGAGAAGCCGAGGCGACGTGGGCGGGCATCGTCCTGGTGGGAGAGGACGAGGCTGAGACAGAGCAGCTGCTCGCCCGGCGCCGGTCGCGCGGCATGCCGGAAGAGGGCCTGTGGGCCGGGCCGGTGGAGCGGTTCGGCGAGATGGTCCACGCCCTGGAGGAGGGCGGTGCGTCGTGGGTGATCGTGGTCCCGGCCGGGCCTCCGGACCGGGTCGAGCTCCTCGCGACCACGCTCTTGGCGTCCCCCGCTGAGCACGAGATCCGGTCGCTCGGGGGACGCGACTAGTCCCCCCTAGCTAGTGCATGAAGACAACTTAATTATCCGTCGATCGTCGGGAAGAATGGTGCGCTCGCGCGATACACATCCGATCTCTCCGATGGGATAACAGCGGTCCACCGATGGACACGTGTCCCACCGGTGGAGGAGAGGGCAGGGTGACCGGCACGATGATGGTTCGGCGGAGGGTTCGGGCCCGTCTGGAGGACAGAAGGTGGTCCCGGGCCGTGGGTCTCGGGCTGTTGATGATCGCAGCGGTGTTACTGCCGGCCACCCACGCGGACGCGGCGAACTCTTGGAGCAAGCATCCCCACCGCCTCGTCGCGTACTCCTGGAGTTCGCCCTCTATCGTCAGCGGCAACTCTTGGAGCAAGCACCCCCACCGCCTCGTCAGCGCGAACTCATGGAGCAGGCATCCCCATCGCCTCGTGAGCGCCAACTCCCGGAGCGGGCAGTCCGTCGGCATCATGGCGAACTCCTGGAGCAGGAAACCCCGGCCCCATTAGCTACTGCGGGCCGGCCAGAGCTCGACGAAGCACGCTTCAGCTAGTCACATCGGGCTAGTCAATTCGAGCTATGGCCCATCGGCCGCAGTGCTGCCAATTTGGTCCGAGTAGCCGATGTCGGGCCTGGGCCGGGTGGGCCAAAACTACTACGGACGAGTGGTCACTCTGACCGACTCGTCCGGAGGAGGCATCGTGGGAAGCCGACGGACGCTCTCCGCAGGAGAGGGCGTCCCAACCGCGCTCGCCGTCCCGATCCGGGGCGTGCTCGGGGCTGGCCGTTGGGGGCTCGCCTCGTGAGGCGGCGCCTCGATCTTCCCCGGCCCGCGCGCCTCTACATCGTCGGGATGGTGGTGGCCGGGCTCGTGGCCGTGGCCATCCGCGTCCCCGACGTCGGGAACTGGAACCAGAAGGACCTGTTCGCGTTCCTCGGTCTCGTCCTCGCCAACATCCTGATCGAACAGTTCATGGTTCGGATCCCGCTCAAGACCGAGACGTTGAACATCGCACTGGAGGACGCGCTGTGGATCGGCGCGTTGATGTTGGCCAGGCCGAGCACCCTGACCCTCGCCATCGCGGTGGGCGGAACCGTGGGGCAGTGTCTGCATCGGTGGCGGTTGCACAAGATCGCGTTCAACATCGCCCAGTTCCTGGTGGCGATCACGTTCGCCGAATGGATCTTCCACTCGATGTCGCTCCCGCCCGCGACGCACGCGGTGACGTGGGCCGGGGCCGCGCTCGCGATGTTCGCGTGCTTCGTGTTCAACGTCACGAGCATCGCGATGGTGATCTCACTTGCCGAAAGCAGGTCCTTCCTCTCGGTGCTGTTGCCGCCACTGCCACTGAACCTCGTGCACTGGGCCGGGAACATCGCGATCGGGATCCTCGGCACGATCGTCTACCTCGAGAAGCCCCTGGCGCTGCCGTTGCTGGTGGTGCCGGCCGCGCTGTCCTATCTCGCGTACCGCGCCTGGGTCCACGGGATGCGCGAGCGCGACCGGATGCGGAATCTGTACGAAGCAGGCCGGGCCCTGTTCGCTCCCTTGACCGCGCAGCAGGATCTCCGGCCCTTCGTTGCGCTGGTCCAGCAGATGCTCGACGCGCAGGCCGTCGAGGTCGTGGTGCTCGCGGACGGTCGGGTGGACGTGCACGACACCGACGGCACCTACTCGCTCACCTCGGCAGTGCTCGACGACGGGACCCGCCGCCCCCCCGAGGCCTACGTGCGGGCCCGGCCTGGTTTGTCGTCGCACCTCGCGGTCATCGGCGCGCGGGGCGAGGTCCGAGGTGTGCTGGCCTCGTATCGGGAGCAGCCCTTCTCGGATTCCGAGAAGGCGCTGCTCGACACACTCGCGTCCCAGGTGTTCATCCGGTTCGAGAATCTTCGGCTGTTCTCCGAGACGGTGGAGCAACGCACGCAGCTCTCCGACATCATCGCGCACACGTCCGACGGCATCTTCGTCGTCGCGCCCGACCAGCGGGTCATGTCGTGGAACCCGGCGATGGAGCAGATGACCGGCGTGTCCTCGGGCGACGCCATCGGTGCGCGTCTCTCCGACGTCGTGCGGACCCCCGACGGAGACGGGTTCACCATGGCGGATGGCTCGCGACGCAAGGGGGCGACCGGCGACGTTCCGCTCGTTCGCGAGGACGGCTCAAAGCGATGGTTGCGCTACACGCGCAACCCGATCCAGGATCGGGACGGTGAGCTCACCGCGTTCGTCGTCGTGGCCCGGGACATCACCGCCGATCTCGAGAGCGAGCAGCTCAAGGCGGACTTCGTGGCGACGGTGTCGCACGAGCTGCGCACGCCGCTCACGCCCCTCAAGGGGTTCCTTTCGGCGCTCCTGCAAGGCACGGTGGAAGACTCGCGCGAGGCTCGTGAGGAGTACTACCGGATCATGTTGAACCAGACCAGTCGTCTGGAGCGGCTGATCACGGACCTCCTCGAGGTCTCGAGCTTGGAGTCCGGGAAGCCGGTCATGGACCTTCGCTCCGTCGAAGTGACCTCCGTGATCGCCGAACACGTCTCGGAGAGCTCGACCACCGATGGTGGCCGGGTCACCTTCTCCTCTCCGGACGGCCCCGTGCTGGTCCACGCCGATCCCTTCCGTCTCGGACAGGTCATCGCGAACCTCGTGTCGAACGCGCTCAAGTACTCTCCGGACGGCTCACCCGTCGAGGTCACCGTCATCCGGGACGGAGAGCAGGCCATCATCTCCGTCCGCGATCAGGGCGAGGGGATCCCCCTCTCGGAGCAGGCGCGGGTGTTCGACCGGTTCCATCGGGTCGAGTCCGGGATGACCCGGCGCACCGGGGGGACGGGGCTCGGGCTCTACATCGCCAAACGGCTCGTCGAAGCGATGGCCGGGAGGCTGTGGCTCACGTCTCGTCCCGGGGAGGGCTCCACCTTCTCGTTCAGCCTTCCGCTCGCGGAGGTCGGTTCCCTGTACACGACGGCCGCGTCCGCGGTGCAGGGGGGATCGATCGCCGAGGGTCCCGATGAGGCCGCCTCCGCGAAAACCCCCATGGTGGTCCCCGACGTGGAGGACCGGCCGATCGCGCTTCCGTAACGCCTCGGAGCCGGACAGTGCCCCTGTAAGCTGACCCGATGCAGCGACGGATCGTGATCATGGGCGCCGCCGGGCGCGACTTCCACAACTTCAACGTGGCGTATCGGGACCGGGACGACGTCGAGGTGGTCGCGTTCACGGCCACCCAGATCCCCTTCATCGATGACCGGACCTACCCTCCGGCCTTGGCAGGACCGAGGTACCCGAAGGGCGTCCCCATCCACCCCGAGGAGGAGCTCCCCGAACTGTTGAAGAAGCTCGACGTGGACGAGGTGGTGTTCGCGTACTCCGACGTCTCGCACGAGTACGTCATGCACCGAGGGAGTGAGGTGCTCGCCGCCGGCGCCGACTTCACGCTCCTCGGCCCGGACTCGACCATGCTCGACGCGTCCGTCCCCGTGGTCGCCGTCTGCGCCGTGCGGACGGGCTCGGGCAAGAGCCAGACCACTCGGCGCGTGGTCGAAGAGGTCAACGCGGCCGGGAAACGGCCGGTCGTGGTTCGCCATCCCATGCCGTACGGGGACCTCGTGGCACAGCGGGTCCAGCGGTTCGCCTCGTATGAGGACCTCGACCGCGCCAACGTCACCATCGAGGAGCGCGAGGAGTTCGAGCCGCATCTGGCCCGGGGGACCGTGGTGTACGCGGGCGTCGATTACGGCGAGATCCTCGAGCACGCATCCGTGGAATGCGACGTCCTCGTCTGGGACGGCGGAAACAACGACCTTCCGTTCTACCGGCCGGATGTGCACCTGGTCGTGGCCGACCCGCTCCGGGCGGGGAACGAGCGCTCGTTCCACCCGGGCGAGGCGAACCTGCGGATGGCCGACGCGATCGTGATCAACAAGATCGACTCGGCGACCGAGCAGCAGGTCGCCGAGGTGGAGACGTCGATCGCCGAGGTCAACCCCCAGGCGATGGTGATCCGCGCGGAGAGCCCGGTGACGGCGGAGGAGGGCGAGGGCATCGCCGGCGCTCGCGTCCTCGTGATCGAGGACGGGCCCACGCTGACGCACGGGAACATGACGTACGGCGCGGGGGTGGTGGCGGCCCGGAGGGCGGGGGCGGCGGAGATCGTCGACCCGAGGGCGTTCGCCGTGGGATCGCTGCGCGACGTGTACGCCAAGTACGAGGTCGGCCCGGTTCTGCCGGCGATGGGGTACTCGTCGCAGCAACTCGCGGAGATGCGGCAGATGATCGAAACGGCGAAGCCGGATCTCGTGGTGATCGCGTCGCCGATCGACCTGTCACGTCTGATCGATCTCCCGGCACCGTCCGTTCGGGTGTCGTACGACCTGAAGGAGACCCCCGGATCGCCCACGGTGCAGGACGCGCTCGCTCCGGTCCTCGGCCGGTAGCCGGTGCGGCTGCGGGTTCTCGTCTACAACGTCAAGGCGTTCCGGCGGGGCGTGCGAGATGCGGCGGCACTCGTCGCCGAACACACGCCCGACATCGCGATGATCCAGGAGTGCGGGCCCCGTTACCGGTTGCGGCGCTTCGCCTCGACGCTCGGGATGGATGTGGCATCGCAACACCACTTCCTCCGTCGCTCGATCCACAACGCGGTTCTGGTTCGGCCTCCGTGGCGCATCGTCTCGAAGCGGCTGCACCGGTTCCCGAAGGACCGGCCGTTCTATCCGCGCGGCGTCCTGGTGGCCCGGGTTGGCCGGGCCGGGTTCCGAGCCTGGGTGGGCTCGGTGCACCTCGGCCTCGAAGGGGCAGCTCGGCGCCGCAACGTCGAGGAGCTGCTTGCGGTCGCAATCGGACTGGACGGTCCCGTGCTCGTCGGTGGCGACTTCAACGAGGGACCCGACAGCCCGGCCGTTCGGTGGCTCTCCGACCGCATGTGGGATTGCTTCGGCGCCGCCGGCGACGGGCCCGGCGAGACCTTCCCCTCGGATGGCGCCACATCCCGGATCGACTACATCTTCGTGAACGAGGCCGTCACGGCAGAGCGAGTGTGGGTCCTCGGTGGCTCCGCGGCCGCTGCGAGCTCCGATCACCTGCCGTTGCTCGGCGACGTCGTGCTGTCGAACGGGGGTGATCGCCTGTCCGGCGGCGACCCTGTAAGGTAGGTGAAGCTCCCGTTCCGGGAGGGGTGAGGCGCATGATGTACTGGCTGCTCAAGAACGTGTTCATCGGACCGTTCCTTCGACTCCTGTACCGTCCGAAGGCGAGAGGCGTCGAGAACATCCCGGGCGACGGGCCCGTCATCCTCGCGTCCAATCACTTCTCGTTCATCGAGAGCATGTTCATCCCGCTCGTGATCAAGCGGAGGGTCGTGTTCCTGGCGAAGGCCGACTACTTCACGAGCGCGAGGACCGCCTGGTTCTTCCGGGCCGCCGGGCAGATCCCGATCAAGCGCGAGGGCGGCTCGGCGTCCGAGGCGGCCATCCAGGCCGGCGTTCGCGAGCTGCGGAACGGACACGTCGTGGGCATCTACCCGGAGGGAACCCGCAGCCCCGACGGACGCCTCTACCGGGGGAAGACCGGCGTGGCCCGAATGGCACTGCTGGCCCGGAGCCCGATCGTGCCCATCGCCGTGTTCGGGACCCGCGAGCTGCAGCCCATCGGGAAGCGCATGCCGAAGCTCTCCGGACGCATCGAGGTCCACTTCGGCAAGCCACTGTCCTTCGAGCGGTTCTACGGGCAGGAGACCGATCGGTTCGTGCTGCGGTCGATCACCGACGAGGTGATGTACGAGATCATGATGCTCTCGGGCCAGGAGTACGTGGACGAGTACGCGTCGAAGGTGAAGGCCCAGCAG
>JBKOXF010000011.1:0-8697 GCA_046724795.1 Actinomycetota bacterium
CCCTTCTACAACCTGCTCATCATCGGGGCGACGAACCGGGCTCAGACCCTCGACGCCGCCCTCCTCCGTCCCGGCCGGTTCGACCGCAAGATCCACGTCGGCAACCCCGACCACGAGGGACGGCAGGACATCGCGAAGTACTACCTGGCCAAGGTGCGGCACGAACCCATCGACGTCGAGAAGCTCGCGCGGATGATCGTCGGGTACTCACCCGCGATGATCAAGAACATCGTGAACGAGGCGCTGATCTACGCGCTGCAGGACGGCCGGGACGCGCTCCGGTGGGACGACCTGTGGAATGCCAAGCTCGCCGAGGAGATCGGGCTGAAGCAGCCGGTCAAGTACACCCCGCGCGAGAAGGAGATGGTGGCGGTGCACGAGGCGGCGCATGCCGTCACGTCGTACTCGCTGGAGAAGGGCGAGACGCAGATCCAGGTCATCACCATCCAGAAGCGCGAGGGAGCGCTGGGTCTGGTGTCGCGCCAGATGATGGAGGACATGTACCTGGCCACGCAGAAGCAGACGCTGGCCCGGATCCAGGTGTCGCTCGCGGGGCTGGTGGCCGAGGAGATCTGGTTCGGTCAGACCACCTCGGGCCCATCCTCGGATCTCGAGGCCGCGACGTACGCCGCTGCGGCCTATGTGGGCCTGTACGGCATGGGCGCGTCGCTGCATTCCGACGCCGTGGTGGCGAACCCGTACATGGGCGGGAACCCGATCCAGGCCACTCTCCAGGACCCCAAGCGGCGCGAGGAGGTCGACGGCCTCCTCGCCGACTGCCGGACCCAGGTGCGGGCGCTCCTCATGCGCAAGCGCCACGTGGTCGAGGGCGTCAAGGATGCGCTCTTGGAGAAGGAAGAGCTCATCGGCGACGAGATCGAAGCGCTGATGGCGAAGCTCGGCGAGCGAGAGCCGATCGACCTTCCGCTCTCCGGCAACGGTCAGGCCGCTTCGCCGAACGGTGGCGACGGCCATCGCGGCGAGCTCCCGGCACCCAAGCCCGCGCCCCCAGCGTTCGAGCCCTAGCCCTCTGGTTAGGCCCCGGCACCCTGCCGCACTCTGTGCCCGTACGGGAAGACCCAACGAAACAGGCTGAGTCCCGGCCGCTTGCACCAGCAGTCGTCGCGGCATTCGCACCGCATCGCGCCGCGACTCTCCATGAGCCGGCTCATCACCGCGGCGCCGAGGTATGCCACGGCGGCCGTCCTCAACAATCTGCCCATCTCAGCCTCCCTGAAGGGCGCGCCCGATGATCATGCGCTGGATCTGGTTCGTGCCCTCCACGATCTGCAGGGCCTTGGCCTCGCGCATGTACCGCTCCACCACGTACTCGGCCATGTAGCCGTAGCCGCCGTGGAGCTGCACGGCGTCGGTGGTGACGCGCATCGCGGTGTCGCTGGCCATGAGCTTCGACATCGACGCGCCGATCGAGTACGGCTCGCCGGCGTCCCGCGCGCGCGCGGCCTCGCGGTACAGCCGCCGCGACGCCTCGATCTGCGTCGCCATGTCGGCCAGCATGAACTGGATGGCCTCGAATTCGATGATGGGTCGGCCGAACTGCTGCCGCTCTTTGGTGAACACCACGGACGCCTCGAGCGCGGCCTGGGCCAGACCCACCGAACACGCCGAGATCCCGAGACGGCCGCCGTCGAGCGCGGCGAGCGCGATCCTGAACCCGATCCCCTCCTCCCCCACCAGGTTCTCCGGGGGGACTTCGCAGTCCTCGAACAGCAGCTCGCGCATCGGGGAGGAGTTCCAGCCCATCTTGTCCTCGAGCTTGCCGAAGTCGAAGCCCTCGAGGCCCTTCTCGACGACGAACGCGGAGATGCCTCGCGGGGAGTCGTCGCCGGTGCGGGCCATGACCAGGTACACGTCCGCCTCGCCGGCGTGGGTGATAAACCGCTTCGAACCGGTGAGGCGGTAACCGCTTGCGGTTTTGTCCGCGCGGGTCTTGAGCGACGCGGCGTCGGAGCCGCTGTCCGGTTCCGACAGCCCGTATGCACCGAGCCACTCCCCGGAGAACATCCGCGGGAGGTACCGCTCTTTCAGCTCACCCGAGCCGAACTCGTGGATCCCGAAGGCCGCGAGATGGTGCACCGACACGCCGATCCCGAGCGCGAGGTAGGCCCGGGCGATCTCCTCCAGGACGGCCAGGTACGCGAGGAACGACTGGCCGCCTCCCCCGAGGCGCTCCTCGTAGGGGATCCCGGCGAAGCCCATCTCGCCGAGCTGCCGGAACAGCTCGCGGGGGAATTCCTTCTTCTCTTCGTAGGAAGACGCGGACGGCGCGGCCCGGTCGTCAGCCCATCGCCGCGCCAGCCCGACCAGGTCCCGCACGTCCGGAGCGAGTCCGAAGTCCCGATCCACGACCGGAGCGTAGCAGGGGGAACAGAGCGAGAGTCGGCGCTGGTTATGCTCTTGAGATGCGCCTGTACGACTCGCTGAAACGGGAGGTTCGCGAGCTCCGGCCGGAGAACGGCGACACCGTCGAGATCTATTCCTGCGGGCCCACGGTCTATCGCTACGCCCACCTCGGCAACATGCGCACGTTCATGCTGGGCGACCTGATCCGGCGAGTCGTGCGATTCGAGGGGGGCAAGGCCGTGCAGGTCATGAACATCACCGACGTGGGGCACATGACCGATGACATCGGGCAGGCCGCGGTCGACCGCATGGACATCGCGGTGGCCGACGAGGGCCTCGCGCCGCTCGAGATCGCCGAGAAATACACGAAGGCGTTCCTGGAGGACGAGGCCGCACTGAACATCGACCCCGCCGATGTCTACCCGAAGGCCACCGCGCACATCCCGGAGATGATCGAGCTGACGGAGCGGCTGATCGAGCGCGGCCTCGCGTACGAGGTCGGCGGCAACGTGTACTTCGACGTCCACGCCTTCCCCGACTACGGGAAGCTCTCCGGCAACACGATCGAAGCCCTCCGCGCGGGCCACCGCCAGGAGCTCGAGATCGACCCGAACAAGCGCCATCCGGAGGACTTCGCGCTGTGGAAGCACGCCGGCCCGAACCGGCTGATGACGTGGCCGAGCCCGTGGGGCGACGGGTTCCCCGGATGGCACATCGAGTGCTCGGCGATGTCGATGAAGTACCTGGGCGACCGGTTCGACGTGCACACGGGCGGAAGCGATCTCCGGTTCCCTCACCACGAGGACGAGATCGCGCAGTCCGAGGGCGCGGTGGGTCACGAGGTCGTGTCGTTCTGGGTCTACGGTGGGTTCCTGAAGCAGTCCGGGCAGAAGATGGCGAAGTCGGCAAAGAACGTGACGCGGGTCACCGAGCTCCCCGATCAGGGTATCGATCCACTCGCGTTCAGGCTGCTGTGCTTCGGGACCCGCTATCGGAGCGAGATGGACTTCTCGTGGGAGGCCCTGGAGGGCGCGAACGCGAGGCTGCGGTCGCTCCGGCAACGCATGGCGGACTGGAAGGGCGACCCGGATGAGCTCTCGCCGGAGGCGCACGACCTGGGCCGCCCGTTCCGGGACGCGGTCGCCGACGATCTCGACATGCCGCAGGCGCTCGTGGTCGTGAGCGAGCTCGAACGATCCTCCATCGCAGGTCCCGAGAAGTACGCGCTGCTCGCGTCGTGGGACACGGTGCTGGGGCTCGACCTGGAGCGGATCGCACGCGAGGAGGTTCGGATCCCGGACGACGTTCAGCAACTCGTGGACGATCGGGACGAAGCCCGGAAGGAGAGGGACTTCGCCCGTTCCGACGAGATCCGTGACCAGCTCACGTCGAAAGGCTGGGAAGTGATGGACACGCCGGAGGGGACGAAGGTCAGGCCGCGCTAGGCGCCGCGGCCTTCAGGGTCTCCTCCAGGCCCTCCGGGACCGGCATGAGCCCGACGGCGGGCAGCGTGACACCGGCGTCCCGGTAGTCCTCGACCTTCGCCCGGACCACCTCGGGCGACCCGATCCCGGCGAATTCGTCGATCACCTCGTCCGGGATGGGTTGACCTGCGTCGAACCCGGCCAGCGCCTCGGGATGTGCCGCCAGGACCTCCTTCCGGTAGAACGGCAGCGACCAGTACGTCATCGCCGTCCCTCGGAACAGGTCCCGCCCGGCGTCGACGTTCTCCGTCACCCCGCACGGCACGGCGGCGACGATGTCGAACTCGTCGAAGCTCCGGCCGTGGTCGGCAAGCGCTTTCTCCAGGAGCGGCCGGATCGTGTTCCTGATGTGCGTCGGGCTACACATCCACAGACACACCCCGTCCGCGAGCTCGGCGGCGGCCCGCAGCATCTTCGGGCCCATTGCTGCCCAGAAGATCTTCTGCTCGGGTCATCCCCTCAGGCCCATGAACGCGAAGTGTGACGTGTAGTGCTTGCCGTCGAGGTTCGACGCGCCCGTCGTGAAGAGCTGCCGCACGATCGTCGTGTACTCGCGCATCCGGCTCACCGGATGGTCGAGCGTCTGTCCGTACCATCCCTCGACGGTGACCGTGTGGCTTGTCCCGATGCCGAGGTTGAACCGCCCGCCCGAGAGCTGGTCGAGGGTCGCGGCCTCCTGGGCCAACAGCGCAGGGTGCCGAACGAATATCGGCGTGACGCCCGTACCGAACCCGATGCGCTCGGTCGCGGCCGCCCACCGGTTGAAGACGTGCATGGGGTCCCGCCCTGCGATGTGCGACGACCAGGCGCTCTCGTAGCCCAGCGACTCGATGAGTTTGACCCGCTCGATCGAGTCCTCGAGCGAGCGCCCGGCGTCCATGAAGACCGCGGTGCGCCTCGAGGACATCAGATCTGCGGCAGGCCCAGCGTCTTGGCGACGTTCGTACGGAGGATCTCGCTGGTCCCCTCGTACAGGCGCATGGCCCGGACGTCGCGGTACCAGGACTCGATCCCGAGCTCGGTCATGAACCCGTTGCCTCCGTGCACCTGCACCGCGCGATCGACCACTCGCCCGACCATCTCCGTTGACACGAGCTTCGCCAGCGCGGCCTCGCGCCGGCCGTCGGCGCCGTTGTCGATGTCGTCGGCCAGTTTGTAGACGAGCAGCCGGGCCTGCTCGAGCTCGGCATAGGAGTCCACCAGCATCCCCTGGACGAACTGGTTCGCGCCGATGGGGCGCTCGAACGCGATGCGATCCTTCGCGAACTCGAGGGACGTGTCGAGCATCCGCTGCGCGATGCCCAGCGCCGTCGCGGAGATCTGCAACCGCGCGCCGTTGATGCCTCGAACCGCGGAGTAGAAACCCTTGCCGACCTCGCCGAGCACGTTCTCGGCCGGCACCTCGCAGTCCGAGAACGTCAGCTCCACCGGGTTCTGGAACGGGGACATCGTCTTCTGGATCCGCGTGACCTCGTAGCCCGGCGTGTCCGCGTCGACGAAGAACGCCGTGATCCCGCCCCGCGCCCGGAGTTCCGGATCGGTGACCGCGAACACGAGCGCGAAGTCGGCGATGTCGCCACCGGTGATGAAGTGCTTGCGGCCCGACACGATCCACGAGCCGTTCGTCTGGATGGCCTTCGTCTGGATGCGGGTGGCGTCGGAGCCGGCGCCGGGCTCCGTCAGCGCGAAGCACGTCACCTTCTCGCCGCGCATCAGCGGGTCCAGGTACTTCTCCTTCTGCTGTGGGGTGCAGTCGAGGTAGATCGGCGTCGGCCCGGTGACCACCGGGAAGATGGCTTCCCCGCCCGCGAGGATCAGCCCGCTCCGCGCCGCTTCCTCGTGGATCAGGACCTGGCCGAGGTAGTTGAGCCCTCCCCCGCCGACGTCCTCCGGCATGTGGAGCCCCCAGAACCCGAGCTCGGCGGAGCGCTTGCGGAGCTTCAGCGCCTCCTGCTTCGCGTCCTTGAAGGTCCCGCTCTCCTGGATCTCCTCCCGATGCTCCTCCTCGATCGGGCGGATCTCCCGGTCGATGAAATCGCGGACGCTGTTGCGGAGCTCGAGCAGCTCCTCGGGGATGTTCACAAGGGCCACGGACGTCCTCCTCGCACGATTGCTCCCCCTAACCTACCGAAGCGTAGGTTACCGATGGGTAAGTGTACCCGTCCTGGGGGTGGTTAGGCGACCGTCTCCAGGTCCCGGGAGGCCCGGTTCAGGCGCTGAGCGCCGTCGTCGGTGACCGCCACGATGTCCTCGATCCGCACCCCGAACCGGCCCTCCAGGTAGATCCCCGGCTCGATCGAGAAGCACATCCCCGGTTCGAGGGGTTCGCCGTTGTCGGAGGCGATCCACGGCGGCTCGTGCTCCTCCAGGCCGATACCGTGCCCGGTGCGGTGGATGAACCGGTCGCCGTAGCCTGCCGACGCGATGATGTGTCGCGCCACCTCGTCGACCTCACGAGCGGGGACACCCGGTTGCACGGCTCGGAACGCCGCCTCCTGCGCCTCCCGAACGACGTCGTAGACCTCCTGGAACCCCTGAGGGCTCTCGCCGACGCAGACCGTCCGGGAGATGTCGGAGCAGTACCCACCGATACGGCCACCGAAGTCGAGCACGATCGGATCGCCGGCTCGGATGGTACGCCCGCCGGGGTCATGGTGGGGCGACGCTCCGTTCGGCCCGGACCCCACGATCGTGAAGCTCACCGTCTCGTGTCCGGCCTCGGTCAACAGGCTCTCCAGCAAGAGCGCCACCTCCTCCTCGCGGAGCCCCTCCAGCCTGGTATCGGCGAGATGGCGGAAGGCCTCGTCCGCTCCCCTCGCGGCGCGGGAGAGGAGCTCGAGCTCTTCCGTGTCCTTGATCGAGCGCAGCTTCGCGAGCACGGTGGAGCCGGGAGCGAATTCCGCGTCGGGCCGCTCCCGCTGCACGCCGAGGAGGTGGATCGCCCACATCTTGTCGGTGGCCGCGAGCCGTCCGGAGTCCGGGAGCAGCGGGGCGAGCGAGGTGTACGGATCGTCGCCGTCCCGCCACGTGACGATGTCGAGCTCCTCGCCGATCGGCGACGCCAGCGCGCGCGGCTTCTCGAGCTCCGGAACCAACAGCGCCGGATCGGCCCCCGGCCGCACGACGAGACAGGTCAGCCGCTCGAGGGGCGGTGGGTCGTACCCGGCCAGGTACAAAAGGTCGGCGGAGGGGGTCACGAGAAGTGCGTCGAATCCGTCGGCCTCGGCCTGCTTCGCGGCGCGGCGGATGCGGTCGAGGTGACGGTCGGTCATCGCCCACTGATGATACGGACTGTCAGATCTTGAGGAACAGCGCCTGCACGCGAACCTCGACCGTGGCCGGCGTCCGGCCGAACGGCCGGCCGTCGACGGCGATGGGCATCGCGGGCTCGGCCTCGATCCGGACTCGGTTCCCCCGGAGCTCCGCGATGTGCGGGCTCGGCACCTGCTCTCCCTTGTACGCCTTCGGCAGCGAGGTGAAGGCCGCGGACCTCGGCCCGTGGTGGACGAGCACCTCGAGCACGCCGTCCCCCGGAAACGAGCGAGGCGATACCCGGAACCCGCCGGCCCCGAACTTCCCGTTCCCCACGACCACGGACCAGGCCCGGCCGTCGTAGCGCTGTCGCGCCGCCTCGACGTGCACGGACGACGACTTCGCTCCCACCACGCCCGCCCAGAACCGCAGGAACGTTCGTCCCCTGGGCTGCCCCGAGGTCCACGGCGCCATCCGGGCGCCGAGGCCGGCTTCGACCACGTTCGCGACGAACGCCGACCGGGGCTGGCCGGATCCGTCGCCACAGTCGAGAACGCCGACGTCGATCGGGTAGACGGCGTCGCCGGCCAGATGGCCCGCAGCCTTCTCCACGTCCATGGGAAGGCCGAACTGCCGGAAGAACTCGTTGTCGATCCCGGCGGGGATCACGCCCAGGACGGGCGGCTCGGCGTGGTCCGGCTGGGCGAAGATGCCGTTCACCACGTCGTGGACGACGTCGTCGCCCCCCACCGCGACCACGAATCGCCCGCCGCTCGCGATCGCCTCGTAGGCGATGCGTGAGGCATCCTCAGCGCTCCGCGCCACGGCCGTGCCAGCCTCGAACCCTCGCTCGGCGAGCGCCTCTTCTACCAGGGGAACCGCCGACGACGCCGCGGCCTCCACGATCACGGTCATCGATCCGAACGGGCTCGTCACGGCTCGCTCAGACGCCGGTGTACGCGACGACGCCGCGGTTGACCGCCCCCCGGGCCTCATGCGCGAGATCGGAGGCGGGTTCCGGCGCGACGTCCTCGATCTGTTTCAACAGATCCACGAGCAGCTTGCAGTTGCGGACGAAGTCCCCCGGCGCCATCTGGCTCTCGGTCAGTACGTCCTCGAGCGGCTTGCCCTCCGCCCAATGGAAGACGCTCTGGGCGAACCCCGCCTCGAGCTCCCGGCACAGCTCGACCTGGTGCGCGTCCTCCACCGAGCGGATCCGGTCCCACATCCGATTCAGACGCGAGTACCGCCGCGCCGTCTCGGCGGTCGGCATCTCGGACGGGCGTGCGAACCGGTCCCGGGACTCGTAGACGACCGTCGACACAACCGCGGCGAACTCGGGCGCGGACAGTCCATCGAACAGCCCCTGCCCGATGGCCTCCGACACGAGGATGTCGCCCTCCCCGTAGATGCGGGAGAGGGCCTCGCCTTTGGGAAGGAGCTGGAAATCGCGGACGTACTCCAGGTCCTCGAGCACGGCAAGCACGCGATCGAACCGCCGAGCGAGGGTCTCCGTCCTGGACCGGACGCGGCGCTCGACCCCTCGGATCTGATCCTGGAGGCGGGTCGCCCTCACCGCCCAGCGCTCGTGCTTCGG
>JBKOXF010000100.1:0-13053 GCA_046724795.1 Actinomycetota bacterium
GCTTCGTCGCGCCCCTCCCGTGCGTCACGGGCATCCTCGCGCGCCGTGCGGAGGTTCCCTCGAAGGGTGCCGACCTCGCGACCCAGCTCGATGAGCTTCTCGATGGCGGTCCGGCCCACCTCGCTGTACGTGGTCTTCCCCGGCTCCGAGGAGCGACGCCCCCCGCGGGACCCCGACGCGGCCCTCTTCTTTCTGGGTGCCCGGGGGACCGCCTCCGGCTCGCCGGGTTCCACCGGCTTGGCGTCGAGGAGTCGGTACTTGCCATCGGACATCTCAAGCCGCCTGCGGGCCAGCAACGCGCGGACTGCGCGAGCCGCAGCCAATGGATCCGGCAATCCCACCTCTTTGCCGATCTCAGCTGGAGTGGTTGCCAGTTCCTGACCCGGCTCAACCTTCTGGGAGATCGCGGCCAGGAAAGCATTGGCCCGCCTGAGGCTCTCCTCGTTCACAGTGCTCGTATCGTAGGCAACCGAGGCCCCGATGACCAGTCCGAGCAAAAAGACTGACAAAATCTCGTCCCCGACCTTGACCACGGAAACCGGGGGCGCGTACAGTCACTGGTGGAACCGCTGGGGTCTTCGGACTCCGGCGGTTCCGCTTTCCCACCCTTTTTCGAGCGCCCGCTCCCGTCCTAGAATCGGACTCGTGCGCGGCTTGATGCAGCACGACGAGCTGGTCCTCACCCGGATCCTCGACCGGGCCCGTACCCTCCACCCTCGCGGGCAGATCGTCACCAAGACCGCCGACGGCACCCACCGCGAGAGCTACGAGGAGTTCGGCGAGCGGGTGGGACGACTGGCCTCGGCGCTCTCGGACCTCGGCATCCGGCCCGGCGACCGGGTCGGATCGTTCGCCTGGAACACGTGGCGGCACCTCGAGCTGTACTTCGCCGTCCCCTGCATGGGCGCCGTGCTCCACACGCTGAACATCCGACTCCACCCCGAGCAGATCGCGTGGATCGCCAATCATGCCGAGGACAGGATCGTGTTCGTCGACGCATCTCTCCTGCCGGTGTGGGAGAAGGTAGCGCCGCATCTGAAGACCGTCGAGAAGGTCGTGGTGATTGGGGGCAATGGCGCGGACCTCGATTACGAAACGCTGCTCGACGCGGCCGCTCCGGACTTCGCCTGGCCGACCCTCGACGAACATGACGCGTGCGCCATGTGCTACACGAGCGGCACCACCGGCAACCCCAAAGGTGTGCTGTACTCGCACCGATCGATGGTGCTGCACGCGATGGCGCTGAACGCTGCGACGTGCATCGGCCTCACGGACCACGACGCGGTGCTCCCAGTCGTGCCGATGTTCCACGCGAACGCCTGGGGGCAGCCGTGGGCGGCCGCGATGGTCGGCTCGAAGCAGGTGTACGCGGGAGAGTTCTCCGCGGACCCGGCGGCGCTCGTCGACCTCATCGAGACCGAGAAGGTCACGGTCACCGAGGGCGTTCCGACCGTCTGGATCGGCCTGCTGCAGTACCTGGAGCAGCACCCCGAGCGCGACATCTCGTCACTCCGGCTCATCACCGGCGGCGGCTCCGCGGTGCCGCGATCGATGATCAAGACGTTCGATGAGAAGTACGGGCTCGAGCTCGTCCAGGGCTGGGGCATGACGGAGACCGGGCCGGTTGGAACGCTCTCCCGGCTGACACCCACACTCGAGGAGCTTCCCGCCGAGGAGCGGTTCCGCGTCCGCTCGAAGGCCGGCCGCCCCATCCCCGGAGTTCGAATCCGGATCGTGGATCTGGCCACGGGCGAGGAGTGCCCGTGGGATGGCAAGACCATGGGAGAGGTGCAGATCGCCGGCAACTGGGTGGCGAGCGAGTACTACCACGCGCCGGGATCCGAGGATCGGTTCGACGACGGGTGGCTGCGCACGGGCGACGTCGGGACCATCGACGAGCACGGGTTCCTCACGCTCACCGACCGCACCAAGGACGTCATCAAATCGGGAGGCGAGTGGGTCTCCTCGATCGAGTTGGAGACCGCCCTGATGGCGCATCCAGCGGTGCTGGAGGCCGCGGTCATCGGGATCCTCGACGAGCGCTGGGGGGAGCGCCCCATGGCGTTCGTCGTGCTGAAGGAGGGGGAGACGGCCACGGCGGACGAGCTCCGCGAGCATCTCGAGCCGAACCTCCCGAAGTGGTGGTTGCCCGAGCGGGTCGAGTTCATCTCCGAGGTCCCCAAGACCTCGGTCGGGAAGTTCGATAAGAAGGTTCTGCGAACCCAGGTCTCCGAGCAGCCCTGACCGGGGTGACCGCGGTCGACGAGTGGCGCCGCACGCTGGCGTCCTGGGCCCTGCCCGAGGAGATCCTCACGAGAACCCGGAAGTCACCGTGGGAGTTCCCGTGGGAGCTGTTCCGCCGCAGGGCGGAGGCGGCGCTCGACGCGCCGCCCACGCCCTCCGCCGCTCGGGCACTCGAGGCCCTCCCCGATGGCGGTTCGGTGCTCGACGTCGGTGCCGGCCCCGGCGCAGCCTCGCTCGCGTTGGCCCGGCGGGCCGGACGGATCGTCGCCGTTGACCAATCGAGGGAGGCGCTGACCATCTTCGAGGAGCTGGCCTCGGCCGCCGGCCTGGACCACGGGGCGGTCGTCGGCACGTGGCCGGACATCGCGGCCCGAGCGCCCATCGCGGACGTGGTCGTGTGCAATCACGTGCTCTACAACGTCGCGGACCTCGAGCCGTTCGTCCGGGAGCTCGCGACGCACGCACGCCGACGCGTCGTGACCGAGATCACCGCGGAGCACCCCCGCGCCGAGGACAACGATCTGTGGAAACGCCTGTACGGTCTGGATCGTCCGACCCGACCCACGGCCGACGACGCCGAGCACGCGTTGTCGGAGATCGGCGTGGCGCCGCACCGCGAGGACTGGGTCGTGGTCCGGCCGCCGGAGCCTCGGGCCGATCTCATCGGCCGGCTGCTCGTCGAGTTCGCTCTCGAGCCGGAGGAGGAACCGAGACTCGTCGACGCACTTGGCGGCGGCCTCCGCGAAGTCGAGGGCGGCTGGATCGCCGCGCCCCAAGAGCGCCGAGTCGTCACGCTGTGGTGGGAGACCTAGCGAGACCAGCGGCTGCCTCGATGCGTTCAGGCGGCGTCGGGTGCGTGAAGACCCACAGGTAGAGCAGTCGCGGCGGCTCGAGATCCGACAGGTTCGCCACGGCGAGGTCGTGTTCCATCTCGGCGAATCCTCGGTGGTCCTGCGTGAGCTCGATCGAGATGCGATCGGCCGCGGCTTCCCATCGGCGGCTGATGGCCGTGCCGAGCGGCATGGACGCAAACTCCATCGCCGTGATCGTGAACAGCACGAACGGGATCACGTGCGGGTCCGCCGGACCCGTCGCGGAGACGGCATCGAGCACCGCATGTGACTGGAGGAGGGCCCACAGGATCAGGACACCGATGACGGTGCCGACGGCCCCGAGCAGTGTTCCCCAGGCGACATGCCGGTCGCGGCGATGGCCGAGCTCGTGCGCCGTCACGATCTTCACGGCCTGCTTCGGACCGCGGGCGAGCAGCGTGTCGTAGATGACCACACGCCGCGTCTTCCCCAGCCCCGACACGTACGCGTTCTCCTTCTTGGTCCGGCGACTGGCGTCCGCGACGAGGATCTCTTTCACGGGCGTCCGGGCCCGCTCCGCCAGGGCGAAGAGCTCGGCGGCGAACTCGCGATCCTCCATCGGCTTGAACTTGTTGAAGATCGGCTCCAGGACGACGGGCGCCACGAACGACAGGAACACCGTGAGCGCGACCGCAGCGGGGGCTGCCGCGAGCGGCCACGCATCGTGCAGCGCCGCGGCCAGTTCGATGAATCCCAGCACGATCACCGACGTGAGCACGAGGTTCACCCCCAACCCCTTGACCCAGTCCATCAGCCACCCGGGCCGTGTCTGCGTGGAGAACTCCCACCGGTGCTCGTACACGAACCCCCGCCAGTACGACAGCGGGAACCGAAGGACGGCGCCGATCGCCACGATTATCGCGGTGTACGCCAGCGCGAACGCCCAGCGGGGCAGGTCGTCGACCGAACCGGCCAGCCATCTCCCGACGGGCGTGAACGCAAGGACCGCCGGATAGGCCAAGGAGAACGCCGTCGACAGGGCGAACACGCGGTACAGCGGCCGGTGGTACCGCCGGGCGCGGTCGATCTCTTCCTCGGAGAAGTACCGGGACGCCGGGCGCTCAGGCGCCGCGACGCGCAACGTAGTCTCTGACCACGAACTCGCCGAGCGATTCATCGGCCATCAGGAACACACGCCCCGAGGTGAGGCGCGCCAGCTTCTCCATGAACCGCTCGAGACCGGGCGAGTCCTCCAGCATGAACACGTTGAGCGTGACCCCTGCCCTGGCCAGCCGGAGCGCCTCGGACAAGGTTCGCCGGATCGTCTCGGGGATGGGGGGCCAGGAGAACACGACCTCCTCCCCCTCGAGGTGCGCCGTGGGCTCGCCGTCGGTGACCATGATGACCTGCCGGGTCGCGCGGGGGTGCTGCGCCAGCAACCGACCGGCCAGGTTGAACGCATGCTGCATGTTCGTGCCGTACACGCGCTCCCATCCCGTCGCCGTGAGGTCCTGGGGGTCCATCTTTCGCGCGTAGTCGGAGAACCCGATGAGGTACAGCTTGTCGTGCGGGTACCGGCCTTCGATCAACGCGTGGAGGGCCAGCGCCATCTTCTTCGCGTGCACGAAGTGCCCTCGGAGCGGCATCGAGAACGAGAGGTCGAGCAACAGCGCCGTGGCCGCTTCGGTCCGCGTCTCCGCGTCGACCAGCTCGAAGTCGTCGGGCCGGAGCTTCGGGGAGTCGCTGACCCCGTCGCGGACCACGGCATTGAACACGGTTCGCTGCACCGCGATCTGACCGCTGTCGCCGAAGTGCCACGGTCGCGTGGAGCCGGTCGGTTCCGCCGCCCCGCCGATTTGGCGCGCCGCGTGCACCCCCTCTCGATCGCGCTTGAGCGTCTCGAACACCCGAACCAGCGCCTTCTCCCCCAGTTTGCGCGCGCCCCGAGGCGTCACCTCAAGCCGGCCCTTGGTGCGCTGAACCAGCCCGGCTTGTTCGAGCGCCCTTTCCACCTCCTTCAGCTTGCGGAGGTCGCGCACCGCCTCGTCTCCGAGGGTGCGGCGGAGCGCGTCCTCGTCGACATCCGCGAGATCCGCGCCCGCGTACTCCCCACGCATCGACCGCTCCAGGTCCTCGTAGTCCGAGATCCGCTCCAGCGCGTCGACCGTCGCCGACAGCGGCTGCGCCTCCTCGCCCCCGGCGAGCGCCGGGTCGTCCCACGACATCTCCGGGAACATGCCGGCGAGGTTGTTCATCAACCGGTCCGCTTCGAACTGCAGGTCCAGATCCTGCATGACCTGCTCTGCCAGCGCCTGCAGCTCGGCGCGCTGGTCCGGCGAAAGAGACGACAGGAGCCGGCTCATCGCGGCCATCCGCCGAGCGAGCGCCTCGAGCAGCTCGTCCAGGTTCCGCGGGTTCTCCGGGAAGAAGTCCCCATAGCGCTCCATGAATCCGTCGAAGTCGACCGGTTCGCCTCGGTCGCGGGCCTCGATCATCTGGTTCAGCTCCGCGAGCATGTCTCGGAACCGCTGGAGCTCCTCCGGCGACGTGTTCCGGAGACCATCGGACAGGTTGCGGAAATACGACCCCAGGACCTGCTCCTTCAGGAATTCCATCAGCTCGTCGAACTCCCGCTGGGCCTGGGGGTCGACGAAGCGGTAGTCTCGGAGCTCCTTCAGCTTGCCCGCGAGATCGTCGGGCAGCGAATCGAGGAAGGACTCCCGCATCCGAGCGTCGTCCTCCGTCTTGAACGACAACGTGGTCCGTTCGCGTTCCACGAGCGATTCGAGGCGCTCCCGGATCTCCTCGAGCGGCCCCTCGAGGTCGAGGTTCTGCTGCTCGCGCCGACGCTGCTCCCGCAACCTGGCGCGCAGCGCATCGAGGCCGGAGAACCGCCCGGCCATGCCCCGGCGGAGCAATCGCTGCAACGCGGCTTCCGCGCCCGCTCCCGAGAGCAGGTCCTCCGACATCTGGTCGAGGACGTCGGCCGCAGCCACGTCCGGCCCGAGGGGGTCCTGCGTCCCGTCCCATCGCGAATAGCGGATCCGCACCAGAACAAGATACGCACTTCGGCCGGATCTCACGGCTGGCTGACGAACCTCAGCCGATGCCGAGCCCTGTGAACAGCGCCCGGAGGACCAGGCCGAAGCAGATGAACCCGCCCCACGCGAACGGAACCCACTGATCGCGCTCCATGCTCCGGGCGAAGAAGTGGGCGCCGCCGAGCACGATGATCGGGAACACCGAGCCGTACAGGTAATGCAGGACCGGCTTGGCGTCGATCCCGTGGATCGCGAGCAGGATCACCCCGAGCACGATCTGGATGGCCAGGATCACTTGGCAGGTCGCCACCAGACCCCAGTAGCCGCTCCCCGGCTCGCCGTGGACCCGTCGGATCTTCCCGATGATCCACGCCGTGAGCGGCCAGAACCACAGCAGCCCGAACAGCGTGACCACGGCGAAGCCGACGTACTTGTGAGCCTCCGGCACGGCGCGCATCCTCGCACGCGCCGCGACTCGAAGTCCCTACGTGATCCCGAGCTTCTGATCGATCGTCTGAGCGGCCGACTTCGCCGCCTGGATGTCGTTCACCAGGGTGGCGGAGGCCTGTCTGGCCGCGGACGCGTCATGGGTCTGGGCTGCGGACACGATCGCGTTGAGGTCCGCCTCGACCCGGCTCGCGGCGTCCTTCAAGGTGTTGAAGTCCTCCTGCACGTCCGCGGGGGGCGTCAACGTCTCGAGCTTGCTGAGCACGGTCTGCCACTTGTCCGCGAGCGATTTGAACGCGGCCTCGAGCTGCGCATCTGTCTGCGAAGCGGCTGCGGCGATCTCCGTCCCGATGGCCTGCGCCCCCTGTTGAAATTGCCCCGTCACCGTCTTGAACGAGTCCACGAAGCTCTCGGTCGGGACCGGGGTTGGTGTGTTCGGCGATGAACCGCCGCCTCCCCCACAGGCCGACGAGGCCAGCGTAAGCACAGCGAGCATGGCCAGCAACGCGGAGCGAACCCGCATGTCCTCTCCCCCCCGGTCAGTCGGTGCGAGCCTCACCTGCGGTTCGGCGAACGCTATTGCTCACCTCCGGCGCAGGGCAAGGGAAGGCGGCTCCAGTTCGGATTCTTACCTGGAGGTGTCGCGGTTCTCGAAGCCCTCGTACCGATACGCGCCGATCCGCCCCGCGGCGTCCTTGTTCAGCCGCTTGGACAGATGCAGGCCCTCCATCGCGAACTCCACGGCCGACGCGGCCGAGCCCGGCGATTCCTCCTCCACGCCGAGACGCTCCAGCAGCTTGGCCAGGCCGGGGAGATCGCCGAATTGCCCCAGGAACTCCGACGCCGAGGTGGTGTCTGAGGTCTCGGCAACCAGCCCGTCGTTGAACCGCCCCACGATCTGCTGGAAGTCGAACCCGGCCAAGCGGCGACGGAACACCTCCAGGACCGCGTGGCGGAGGGCCCGCAGCAGGATCTCCTCCTCCCGCCCCTCCTCGATCGTGTCGAACTCGACGCGCCCGAGCGAGCTGGACATCACGGCCGGCAAGTCGCACACGCGCGGCACCGCCTCTGGCTCCCCGGCGCGAGCGGCGCGCCGAACCGCGGACGCCGCGAGCGTTTCCAGGTTGCCGATCGAATATCGAACACTGACCCCACTGCGGTGGTTGATCTGCGGCGAGCGCCGGAGCTCGGCGGTGAGCGCGGCGAGGATCTCCTTCATGAACCGCGGCACCCGCACCGGGATCTCCCCTGCCGGCGGACGGGATTCCTGATCCATGATCCGGATCTCGTCGCCGAGCGTTTCCGGGTAGTGCGTCCGGACCTGGGTGCCGAACCGGTCCTTCAACGGCGACACGATCCGTCCGCGATGCGTGTAGTCCTCCGGGTTGGCGGTGGCCACGAGCAGCATGTCGAGCGTCAGCCGGATCTGGTATCCGCGGATCTGCACGTCGCGTTCCTCCAGGATGTTGAACAGCGACACCTGGATCCGCTCGGGCAGATCGGGAAGCTCGTTGATCGCGACGACACCGCGATTGGTCCGGGGGATGAGTCCGAAGTGGATCGTGAGCTCGTCGCCGAGGTAGCGGCCCTCGGCCACGCGGATGGGGTCCACGTCGCCGATGAGGTCGGCCACGGAGATGTCCGGCGTCGCGAGCTTCTCGGCATACCGTCGGTCCCGGGGGAGCCACGCGATCGGCACGTTGTCCCCGTCTTCCGCGATACGAGTCCTGCATTGCGCGCAGATAGGCCGGTACGGATGGTCGTTGATCTCGCACCCCACGACCACCGGGACCTCCTCGTCCATGAGCTGGACGAGGTGCCGCACCAGGCGGGTCTTGGCCTGCCCCCGCTCCCCCAGCAGGATGAGGTCGTGGCCGGCCAGGATCCCCCGCTCCAACGCCGGCAGCACCGAGTCGTCGAAACCGACGACACCCGGGAACAGCGACTCCCCTCGGGCCAGCTTGTCCAGCAGATTGGCGCGGAGCTCTTCCTTCAAGGTCCGATCCGGATATCCGGAGGCGCGCAGCTCGCCGATCGTGGTGGATGACATGCGTCCACAGCCTACCGGGCGTTCGCGGAATCGTGGGGCGGGCGTATCCCGGCGGTTGATGGGAAAGACAGCCCGAAGGAGGTGATGGGCATGAGCCTAGGGCTGCTGATACTGCGTGTGGTCGTGGGGGGACTGTTCGTCGGACACGGTACACAGAAGCTGTTCGGGTGGTTCGGGGGCCACGGACCGGACGGCACCGGCGGATTCTTCGAGGACCTCGGCTACACGCCGGGGCGGACGATGGCCATCGTCGCGGGCGCGTGCGAAGCGGCCGCGGGGGCCATGCTCGTCCTCGGGCTGCTCACCCCGCTGGCCGCGGCGATCATCATCGGCGTGATGATCAACGCCTCGCTGGCGGTGCACGCCGACAAGGGCGTGTGGAATTCCAACGGCGGCTACGAGCTGCCGCTGGTGTTGGCGGCGGCGGCGGCCTGCCTCGCGTTCGTCGGCCCCGGGTCGGTCTCCGCAGACCGGCTCATCGGTGGCCCGTTCACGGGGTACCTGTACGGGGCCGCCGCAGTGGCGCTCGGCGTCATCGTCGGCATCATCGTGCACTCGACGCGTCGTGAGGAGCCTGCGGCGGAGGAGGAGCACACACAGCAACCGCGCCGCGCCGCGTAGCTACGAGAGGCGGAACGCGACCAAAGAGCCGGCCAGTAGCGGGACGGCCAGAGAGAGTGTGCGAAGGGCCCGCTCCGGCGCGTGACGAAGGAACCCCTCGTCGACCGGCCGGACCGAGCCGTCGGCAAGCTCGAGCTCACCGGACACGCGAACGGCTCTGCGCCGGAGCATCCGCACGGGTGTGGAGAGCGTGCGCTGCGCGGCGGAGAGCAGCAGGCACGCGGCGGCCGCGAGCACACCTGGGAACCGGATCGCCTCGTCCTGTGCGAAGGTCGCGGTGAGCGCCGGGAACGCTCCCCACATCAGCGCGAACCACAGGTCCGAATGGAACCAGCCCCCCGCCAACTCGAGGTTGTAGGCGACCACGCCGAACGCGCCGACCCCGACGAACGCGAGCAACCACCACGAGACCTTCACCGCGCCGATCACGCCGATCGCCACCGCGCCGACGAGCCCGACCGCGGCGATCGCCCAGAGCACGCCGTCAGGGATGCGCGTGCCGAGCGGCCGCCCCGACAGCTCGTCCAGCGCGTGCGCCGTCAGACCGACCGCGAGGAAGAACGCGAGCACGGTGGCCCCGAGCCGGGCTCCGTCGAAATGCGTGGCCACACACGCCCCGATCGCCACATACGAGAGGTGCCACGCGGTATACGGAGGGTGCAGGAGCGTCCAGTAGTCGCGCCATCCACCGGATCGGAGCGCGTAGAACGCCGGGCGCGGCTCGCTCACGCCTTCCGCCCCCACATGACGATCCCACCCCCCAAGCTCATCACCCGATATCGAGGATGCGTGAAACCGGCGTCTCGCCACCAGCCCGCCTGCACCTCGAGCGGATACCGACGCCAGAACTCCGAGATCGAGCGGCCCAGGAATCCGCCGGTGTACGCCCACGAGGGCGAAACCAGGCGGCCGGTCACCGGCATCACGCCTCTCGTGTAGACGAGCCAGCCCGTGCGCCACAACGGGTTCGCCGGTACGAAGAACTCGAGGGAGGCCATCGTTCCGCCTGGCCTGATGACTCGGGCCAGCTCCGCCATCGTGGCGGTCGGATCGTCCACGTAGCGCATCAGGTAGGTGAACGTGACGGCATCGAATGCACCGTCCGGGAAGGGAAGTCTCTCGGCCTGCGCCTGCAACCGGCAGGGGGAGCCCCGAGCGGAGCGAAGCATCTCCCGGCTCTGGTCGAGCCCCACCACGTCGCACCCGCGCCGTTCGAGCTCCCTCGCCACGAGCCCGGTTCCCGTCGCGACGTCGAGTACCCGCGAGCCTGGCGGAATCCGCGAGACCATGAACCGCCGCCACCGGCCGTCCTGGCCGAAGGACCACAACGTCGAGACCACTTCGTACTGCTGCGCGACACCGGCGAAGAGACGGCGGGCGTGCTCGGTCCGTGGCGAGAGCGCTATGCCGGCGACACCTTCTCGAGGAACCGCTCGACCGCCGCCGTGACGACTTCCGGCTGCTCGATCGTCGATGAATGACCGGCTCGCGGCACCTTCACGAGCTCCACGAGACCGGGAAGTCCGGCGGCGAGTTGTTCAGCCCGTTCCATCTCGATGGCGGCATCCTCCTCGCCGTGGATCACGATCGCGGGCAGATCGATCTCACCGAGCCGGTCCGTGATGTCCTCGCGGCGCGACACGGCCCACAGCGTCTGGCGCGCGCCGGTCGTGTCCTCGGCGCGCCATCGTTCTACCCAGAACCGGGTGAGCCCCGCCGGGGCGGACTCGCCGAACATGATCGGCGGGACGCTCTGGAGGATGTCCTCGGTCCACCCCGTCGTCGCGACGACCTCGGCGAACGCCTCGTACATCTGCGCCTTGAACTCGTCCTCGGCACCGGCCTGTGTCTCGATGAGGACGAGCGCGTTCACACGATCGGGATGCCGCAGCGCTGCGCGCAGCGCCTGGAACCCTCCCTGTGAAACGCCGCCCCACACCGCCCGCTCGATCCCGAGTTGATCGAGCAGCGCGACGCCGTCCTCCATCATGTCCCACTGCGTGAAGTCCTTCGCCAGGTGGTCGGACTCACCGTGGCCCCGGCTGTCCGGTGTGATGAACCGATACCGATCGCGAAGCGCGTCCACCTGCGGATCGAACATCGTCCGGTCGAACAGGAGGCCGTGGAGCAGCAGCACCGCCGGCCCGTCGCCGCCCGTGTCCGAGTAGGAGAGCCGCCATCCGTCGTGCTCGAACTCAGCCATCGCTCCCTCCTCCGTCCGCAGGGGCGAATCATGGCACTACGGGCGTCGATGGGCAGCGGATGCGACAATCGGCCGCGGAGGCGGGGAAGAGCGATGCGATTCCTGTTCGGCGTGCTGCTCCTGGCCGTCGTCCTTGGCTACGTGCTGGGAGGGCGGCTGCGAAACATCGAGAAGCTCCGCCTACGGTGGTGGGGACTGGCCCCGCTGGGGCTGGCGTTGCAACTGGCGCCCGTATCGGACCACACCATCGCGGTGAGCTTGCTGATCGCGTCGTACCCGATCCTCATGGCGTTCTGCATCGCCAACATTCGTCTCGCCGGATTCGGGCTCATCCTGGTCGGGCTCGCGTTGAACCTGATCGTGATCTCGGCGAACCAAGGCATGCCCGTGTCGCAGCACGCGCTCGATGCGTCGGGGCAGGGCGCGCTCCTGAAGGACCTCGAGGAGAACGGTGGAGCGAAACACTTCCTGGCGGAGCCGGGGAACACCGTGCTGGAGCCGTTGGCCGACGTCATCCCGCTCGGGGATCCCTTCAATCAGGTGCTGAGCGTGGGGGACGTGCTCGTGTATGTGGGAGTGGTGTGGCTTATCGTCGCCGCTATGCGTGGACGGCCTGTCCTGGTAGCTCCGCAGTCTCGGAAGGCGGAACCAACCCAGGCTTGATCTCGCGCGTGCGCGGAGGCTCGGTCAGGGAGCCTGGCGTGGCGGCGTGGCCCTCGGGTTCCTCGCTCTCCTCGTGAAGCCAGGACTGCGCGAACGTCGCAGTGATCGTTGTTCCCTCGCCGGGCTTCGATTCGATCTTGAAGGTGCCACCCGCGACCTGCGCGCGATCGCGCATCATCGTCAGCCCGAAGTGGCCTTCGGGGCCGGGGCCGTCGGCGTCGAATCCCACGCCGTCGTCGGCGATCCGAAGCTCAACGACGTCGTCGTGCGGATCGAGCGAGATGTTGATGTTCGACGCGCGCGAGTGCTTGAGCGCGTTCATCACCGCTTCTCTGCTGATGTGGTACATGAGCAGAGCGATCGGCGGCGGCAGCGGCAGGTCGGCGACCTCGATATCGAACTTGACGCCGGAGGTTCCTCCGACGTCCTGGGTGAAGCTCTTCAATGCCTCTCCCAGGCCGGCTCGGCCGAGCGGCGACCGGTGCAGGTCGCGGATGAGCGCGCGGACGAGTTCGTTCGTGCGGTTCTTGGTGTCCCGGATCAGCTCGAGGTCCTTGACGACTTCCTCTTCGGAACCGTTGCCGAGATGCCGCTTGGCGATGTCCACCTGGAGCGAGAGGCGGAAGAGGAGTTGCGCGAGATCGTCGTGGAGGTAGGCGGCGATCTGGGCGCGCTCGTCCTGACGCTCCTCCGCCATGCGGTTCGAGAGCTGTTCGAGAACAACCTCACGTTGCTTCAGCTCAGAGTGCGCTTCCTCCAAAGCCTTACTTCTGAAGAACAATTGTCTGGCGATAATCACTGGCGCCAAGAACGTGGCGACCGACCAGAATCCCACCTGGATGTAGAGGTCGGCGAGCACAACCCCAAGGGCGCCCAGCCCCAAGTAGCTCACAACGAACTCCGCAGGATTGCCAATCTGCATCCGCCTCATGGCCTGTCTCTTATACACATCTCCGAGCCCACGAGACATAT
>JBKOXF010000043.1:0-35777 GCA_046724795.1 Actinomycetota bacterium
GTGTGCAGTCGTCCCACGAGGTCGGCGCCGTCGTCCATGGTGATGTGCGGCTTCAGATCGAGCACCGAGTCGATGTGCCGGTAGTACGTCTCGTTGTCCTCGCCCTTGATCGCGTAGACGCTGATCCCGTCCTCGTCGCACAGTGCGGCGGCCACGTCGTCCTGCGTCGACAGCGGGTTCGACGCGCAGAGCGAGACCTCGGCGCCGCCCGCCTGCAACGTCTCGACGAGGTTGGCCGTCTCGCTGGTCACGTGGAGGCACGCGCCGATCCGAAGTCCATCGAGAGGATGTTCCTTCTCGAACCGCTCCCGGATCAGCGCCAGGACCCCCATCTCGTTGGCTGCCCAGCCGATCCGTAACCGCCCCCGCTCGACAAGGCCGAGGTCCTTCACGTCACAGTCCATCCCCACGCTCCTTCTGCGGCTCCGCCCCGAGGGTCGGGGCCATCCGAGTGAGCAGCCTACCCAACCCGTCGGCCGATTCGGAGGCCGTCAGCAGGACCTCCTGATGGTTGAGGACCTCGCCGCCCGTCGCGTTGGTCACGACGAACAGACCCAGGACCCGCATGCCGAGCGCGGCCGCGGCCAGGGCCTCGGGGACCACCGACATCCCGACGACCGTTCCGCCGGCCCGCCGCAACGCTTCCACCTCGGCCGGCGTCTCGTATGTGGGACCGGGCATCGCGGCGTACACGCCGGTGGTCACTGTGATGCCGAGCGCGCCCGCCTCAGAGACCGCGCGCGCGGCCAGGTCGGAGTCGTACACGGCCGACAGGTCCAGGAACGTCGGCGAGCCGTCGGGGCGGCGCCATCCGCGGAGCGGGTTCGCGCCCATCGCGTTGAGGTGATCGCTCGCCACCACCAGATCGCCCGGACCGAGATCCGGCGAGAGTCCGCCCACGGCAGCCGTCAGCACGATCGTATGTGCCCCGAGCACTCGGGCCAGCCGAACCGGGAGCGTGCAGAGCGAGAGCGGATGGCCCTCGTAGTAATGGATCCGGCCGATGAACGCCGCAACGGGGGCACCGGCCAGGTTTCCCATCGCGAGCCGCCCCGGGTGTCCCGGCACGGTGGGCGGCGGAAAGCCGGGGAGGGCATCGAACGGGACCTCCGCATCCGCGTCCAGACCGGCGACGGCCGGCGCGAGTCCCGACCCGAGCAGGATGGCCCACGCGGGATCCATCCTCGTTCGTTCGCGCACGAGCCCAGCGGCGTCCTCCGGAAGGCGGTCGCCGGGGCCCGGAAGCGCGAGGGGCTCCGCGGATCTCACGCCGGGCGCTCGGCTCGCTCGCGCTTCAGTCGCTCGATCGCGCGGATCGGCGCCGGGTCGAGCCCTCGAAGCAGCGCCAGATAGACGCTGGCCGCGCCACCCAGGAGGACGAGCGAGAGCTCTCCGGCCAACGGCGAATCCCCCTCGGCGCGGACCTCGAGAGCCTCCAGCCCGCCCTCGGATGCGATGGCCGCGGAGTCTCGGATCCGCGCGGCCAGCTCCGGATGCTCGCTCTCGTGGCGCAGCACGATCAGCGTGAAGCGGTCTCTCGCCTCCCCCCATCCCTCTCCCCACGGGACGATCTCGTTGTGATCGAGCTCGGGGAACGACGCCGAAAACGCCGGCGTCTTCGCGTTCTCCTGGAACTCCGCCCGCCACCGCGCGGCGGCGACGGACCCGACGCCCTCCGCGCCCCAGATCACGGGCATCCGATCACCGATCGCACGGGCGAGTTGCTTCGCGTCGTTTCGGTCCTCGGGGGTGCCCGGCGCCACGCTCGCGGCCGTACGGTCCAGGAGGGCAGCGGCGGATTCCACCTCTTCCGCGAGCACGGGGACGACGCCCATCGCCTCCATGGCCCCGAGCGTCGACAGCAGGAGCGATCCCAGCGCCGTCCGGGGCGCCGGCGGATCGCCGGGGATCACCAGGACGGGCACACCTGCCGACTCGGCGCGAGCCAGCAGCTCGCCCCCGGAGCAGACGGCGACGAGTCGGCAACCACGATCGAGCGCTTGCGCGAAACAGCCGAGCGTCTCCGTCGTGTTCCCCGAGAACGACGAGCAGACGACCAGCGAAGAGGGCGAGCAGTGCTCCGGGATCGCGACGTCCTTCACGACGTCGATCGGGATCCGCAGCCGGTCCCGGTACAGCGCGTGGATCACGTCGCCGCCGATCCCCGAGCCTCCCATCCCGCACAGGACGATCGACCCGACCCCGGACCCATCGGGCAATGGTTCGTGCGAGCGGCCGATCTCGTATCCGCGGCGACACTGCTCCCCCAACCCCAGGATCGCGGGGAGGATCCCCGAGGGGTCGGCCGCGGCAACGGCCGCTGGATCGTCGAGGTCGATCACCGCCGTCAGGACGAAGGCTTCTCGGCCTCGTCGATCAGCATGACGGGGATGTCGTCCCGCACCGGGTACCGGTACCGGCACTCGCCGACGCACACGATGACCTGCTCGTCCTCGCGGTACTCCACGTCGCCCCGACAGTTCGGGCACGCCAGGATGTCGAGCAGCTGCTGGTCCACGCTCATGACTCCTCCCCCCTGATCTCACGAAGGACTTCCGCGGTCTTCTCCTCGAGCAGCTCCTTCGTTCGCGCCTCAACGTTCAGTCGCAGCAGCGGCTCCGTGTTCGATGGGCGCACGTTGAACCACCAGTCCTCGTACTCGACGGTGAGCCCGTCGAGACGGTCCTGCTTGCCGTCCGTAAACTGCTCGGCGAGCGTCTCGATCCTGCGCTGCTGATCCTCCACGGTGGAGTTGATCTCCCCGGACGACACATACCGGCGGAAGGGCGCCAGCAGCTCCGACAGCGGCTTCCCTGCCTTCGACATCTCCTGGAGCACGACGAGCCCCGCGATGAGCCCCGAGTCCGCGCGGTAGTGCTCCCGGAAGTAATAGTGGCCCGAATGCTCTCCGCCGAACACGGCGTCGGTCTCCGCCATGACCTGCTTGATGAACGAATGTCCGACCCGCGAGCGCACCGGCGTGCCGCCGTTCTCCCGGATCACTTCGGGGACCGCCCACGAGCAGATCAGGTTGTACACGATGTTCGCGCCGGGGTATTTCTGGAGCATCGACTTCGCGACCAGTGCGGTGATCAGGGATCCGCTCACGGCCTCCGCATGCTCGTCGACGAAAAACACACGATCGGCGTCGCCGTCGAACGCCATCCCCAGGTCCGCGCCGTGCTCGCGCACCGCGCGGATGAGGTCCCGCTGGTTGTCCGGGTCGATCGGATCGGCTGGGTGGTTCGGGAACGACCCATCCAGCTCCGGATAGAGCATCACGAGCTTCACCGGCAGGCGGGCGAACACGGCCGGCACGACCAGCCCGCCCATTCCGTTCGCCGTGTCGGTGACCACGGTGAGCGGTGACAAAGCGTCGGCGTCGATGAACGACAACGCGTGCTCGACGTAGTCGTCGAGGACATCGCGCTCGCTCACGGCCCCATTCCTCGGCGCGGGCACATATTCGTCGCGCTCGGCGAGGGCCCGGATGTCGCGCAAACCCGTCTCCTCTCCCACGGGCGCCGCGCCGGCCCGGCAGAACTTCAGCCCGTTGTAGTTCGGGGGGTTGTGGCTCGCCGTGATGACCACGCCCGGCAGGGAGAGCTTGCCCGAGGCGAAGTACAGCATGTCGGTGGCGATCAGACCGAGCTGCACGACGTCGACGCCGCGGCTCGTCGCCCCCTCCGTGAACGCGTCGGCGAGCGCGGGAGACGAATTCCGGCAGTCCCAGCCCAACAGGAGCTCTCCGGAGTCCACCCACTCGGCGAACGCTGCGCCGATCCTCCTCGACGCGTCCTCGTCGAGGTCGTCGGGATAGACCCCACGAACGTCGTAGGCCTTGAAGATGCGCGCGAGAGCGTCGACTGCCACGGGTCGGTCGGAATCCTACCCGGGCCGGCAGTGAACGAACGGGCACGGACTGAGGACCGAAGTGGGACGGCCGGAACCCGAGGGTGTCTCCTCGGGGGATCCGGCCTGGGGGGGCCTTCCATGCGGCCTGGGGGGGCCTTGTTGCGGCTACTTGCGAACGACGCCGATCACCGATGCCAGCGGCACCAGCTCACCGTCTTTGAACCACCACTTCGCCTCGCACATGTGGCATGTGGTGAAGGCGAGGTCGTTCTCGCCCACTGCCATCGCGATCGTGATGAGGTCTCCGGACCTGCACGCGGGGCAGCTGAGCGATGATGAAATCCTCATAAACAAATGGTCGGCCTTTGCCGGCTTCCAGGCCATAGCACGAGGTGTCCATTTTCCGTGTGGCTCAAGGGGGCCATGCCACTCGGCCATGTGTCCCATCCCCGTCCCCCGGACGGGGCTGGAAGGCGGGGGATGACGCCGGGAATGGCCCCTAGGACGGGGGGCCGGGAGTGTCGGGGAGCTGCTTGCCGATGTATCTCGACCGGAGGCGTCCGTCCTCCCTCCAGTAGGCGTACCAGTACGGCCCGTGGGGGCACTTGGTGCACTGTTCCCGCCCACACCTGACGTGCTCCTGGCGATAGGTGACCTTGGTTTCGTGCCTCGGATCCGGTGCGGTCCCCTCTCGCGCCGCCAGCAGCCCGCCCACGAAGATCAGCAGGCGCCGGAGGTCGAACTCGTCGAGGGTCCGGATCTCTCTCATGAGCTCGCGATCGACAGGCATCTTATGTGACAGAGTACCCAAGAACGGAAATCAAGCAAAGGCGGGCGATGCGCCTAAACGCTTGCCTTGCAGGGGATTCAGGCAGTTGTCGCGTCCGCGGTGCGGAGGTCCGTGAGCTCCCACCCCAATGGAACGGACAGACCGTCGGCATGCGGGCCGCACAGTTCGAGCAGATTGGGGTTCCGCTCGCGCTCGAGATCCACCACCACGACCTCCTTCGGGCCGTACCGGAGGGTCACCGTCGCTTCCGCGTTCGCCTGGCAGCCGTTCTTCGAGCAGATCCGCACGAGAGCCGATGCTAGGCGACCCTGAGTCGGAGTCAAGCATCGTGGCCAGAGTGGTCTTACCCAACGCTCCGGTGCTACCTAAGAATCAAGACCCGGAGGGGCCGACCCGCTCGGATCGGCGCCTGAAAAAGCGCACGTCGGGGGCCTCTTTCGGCCTCCCGACGCATAAAAGATGTACCCCCAAGTGGCGTCCGGGTCACCCCTTCAACCTCTTGGGAGTACCCGAAAATCATATACCGGCGCGGCACCGCCGCGCAAGAGTTTTTTTGCTTCGGTCGTCAACTTGGAGGTGGCAGGCTGCTGGCCGGGATCAGGTACCGGTCGTCGAGTCGAAGTTGATGTTCCCCCAGGGCGGGGCGCCGTAGATGACCACCTTCGTTCCCACCGGGACGAGGGGATACAGGGCCTCCGAGTCCGTGATGTGCATCCGGATGCACCCGTGCGACGCGTACGTCCCGATCGAGTAGTCCGACGGCGTTCCGTGGATCCGGATGCCTGGCGCGTCGAGGTACAGCGCCCTGGTCCCGAGGGGGTTGTCGGGCCCGGGCGGGATCGTGGCCGGCTCGCTGGCCGCCCAGCATCCAGGCTGCCCCAGACACGGGTTCACCCACGTGGGGTTCTCCACCTTGTTCACGACGTGCCACTGCCCGATGGGGGTGGTGAACCCGAACATCGCCGTGGCCACGGGGTACGTGCGGACCACGTGAAACCCGTCCCACAGTCGAAGCGTGTTCGTGGTCTCGTCGACCGTCAGCGTCAGCCCGAGAGAGGCGTCGGTCACCTCCGGTTGCACGGTCTCAACCGGCAGCCGGACCGACGAACGGCCCTTCTGGATCGCCGCGACGATGGCGTGACCCGCAGCTGTGAGCGGCATCTCCGCGCCGACCTGTGCGTGGCGCATCACGAGCTGGTTGCCATCGATGGTGAACTCGGCCGAGCGCGACGTCGCCGCCACGGCCGGGGCGGCCACGTCCGCGACGAAGTGCTGCACGTCCGCCCGCGGATACGCCACAGGCATATCGATCGAGGCGTTGACCGAGTGGTGCGTGAGCCGGTGATACACCCTGGACATCCACGACAGCGACGCCGACAGCTGGAACGCTCGGGTCACCGCCTTCTGCGGGCGCATCCTCATCCCCAGATCGGTCATCGAGAGCCTCCAATGCTGATCGCCGGCCTGGACGACCACCGTTCTCGCCAACCCCGCCCTCACCACGGGCTGCAGTGCCCGGAGTGCCTGGTCCCTCGTCATGCCCGAGACGTCGACCCCGGCGATCCGCACCCCCGGAAGGATCCGGTCCGTGGTGGCACGGTCGTACGCGTAGGAGGCAGCGGCCGTCGCCCCGATCACGACGGCAATGGTCGTGAGCACCACGATGAGCCACACGGGAGGCCGTCCCAGCCGCGGCAGCTGGTACCACCGTCGTCGGGCGGCGTGCTTCGGCTGGCTCAACGGTGTCCTTCCCCCACGTGATTCCTCTCGGTGTCGATCATCATAGTTGCTCGGGTCCGATTCGAGGCGATGGAGCCCTTCGATCGGCCGGTCACCGTCCGATCGAAGCGATCCACTGAGCCGGGACGGGTTCGCCCATCGACACGGCGTACCCCGACACGTCTCGGGTGAAGGACGTCGCCATCGGCACGAAGGTTCCCGACGACGCTACCGCCACCACCGCACCCTCCGGCGCGGGCTTCGTGAGCGACACCCCGACGAGCACGGTGCGCCCCGCTGGGACCTTCACCTCCTGCGGCTTCGCGGCCTGGCCCTTCGGGCCGAGCAACCTGAGGTGCACCTGCGCGGGAACCGTGCCGGGGTTCGCGAGCGAGAGCTTCCAGACGCCGTTCGATGACGTGGTGCCGGCCGGGATCACCCACGCGGTGGCCGGGATGGCTCCGACGGTGGCCCCGGTGTCGCCCTGCGGCCCGAAGGTCCGTCGCGCGACCGCGATGCCCGCCTGCGAGGTCACCGCAAGCTGGATCGTGGAGGTCTGGTCGGTGGAGACCTCGTACGTCACGGCCTGCTCCGATCCGAGGCTCTCTCCGTTCAACTGTGAGATCGGTTGGGATCCGTCGGTCCGATCGAGCATCCCGCGATACGTGGCCTTGCCGCCGCCCGGGTTCGCCACCACGAGCTCGGATCGGCCCGCGTCCGGTCCTCCGGGGAGCGTGACCGAGTGCACCGCGGCCGGGATCCCGGCGGCCGCACGGACACCAGCCTGGGCGCTGAGCCCGATGCTGGCCACCGCCACCCGCCCGATCTTCGCCTGCACCACGGCGGACACGGTGCGCTTGTCGAGCTTGTACGTGGACAGCTCGAACGCAGCGGTCCGGCCGGGCCGAAGCACCACGTCGGACCAGGGGCCGGGCTCGGTGACGGCCTGCTCCGTCAGCAGCCGGATCCCGAAGATCGCGTCCGCGGCCGTGGGATTCATCACCACGATCCACCCCCCCTCGCCGCGGACGGTGGTGCCGTCCGGGACGATCCACGTCCGGGAGAGCGCCGGCTCGCACTCCTCGGCAGCGATGCCCGACTGATCACCGCCGGCCACGGAAGACCACGCGGCGCCGACCCACCCGTCGAAATACTCCACCTGGGTTCCCGTCTCCATGGCCGAGCTGTCGACCGCCACCCTGATCGATGAGCTCGACGGCACGGTGATGGTTCGCTCCGCCGTCCGGCCACTCGCTCCGCTATCGATCACCTGAGCCGTCACCGGATCCGAACCGGGATTCGTGAGCGACAGCTCGCCGCGCCAGCCCTTCCCGCCGCCGTGCGGACAGAACCACGACCCCGCCGAAGCCCCGAGCGGGGCGGCGGTGCCGAGCGCCTTGGGGTGCACCGATTGCAGCAAGGTCGCGCCGAGGACGATGGCGGCCACAGCCGCCACAGCGAGGATGGCACGAGCCCTCATGTCCGGGACGACCTCCTGGTGACCCAGAGCGCGACGAGCCACGCCAGCGCGATGAGGACGATCTCCACTCGACGTGGAGTCTGGGGAGGCTGTTCGACTCGCACCGAGCCCGCTCGTTCCACCGGGAGCCGCATGGCCCACCCGAACACGCGGTCCGGCGACGACCCGTTCCCCGCGACACGCCATCCTCCCGCGAATTGATCGGCTACCAGCGCGGTGCCCGCTCCCGTCGCGGCTCCCTCGAACCCGCCGTTGACCGGACGCAGCACCCTCCCCTCGTTCGGGGGGAGGCCGCTCGCGGAGGACGGATCCGCGAGGGATGACTTCACGAGCTCTGGTTGCTCCGTGGCCGTGGCCTGGTGCCAGGCTTCTCGATCCCTGTAGATCGTGAGGCCCATGGCGGGAACCCGGTCGATGTCCACCTGCCGGGCCAGACCCTGCTCGAGAGCGGGCGGAAGATCGCCCGGCGCCGACACCACGTACCGGATCCCGAACGGCGCGAGCAGCGCGCCGGCGTGATCCGTGGACCCGGTGGTGAGATCCGCGATGACCTGCTCGAGCGCCCCGTACCCGTGCCCTCGCTGGTCGCGCCCGGTGTCGAGGGCGGTCGCTCCGATCTGGTCGGTGAGCGCGTACCGGAACGACACCCCGCCCGCGCGCAACGTGTTCACCGGGTCTCCGCCGGGCGGGACGAGCGGCTCCCCTGTAAGCCCTCCCAGGAACAGCACCCGGAACGCATTCGATCCGGTGTCACCGACCAGCGTCCACGCAGCCGGAAGCCGGTCGCGGCCGACGGACCAGTCCCCTTTCGCCGCGAGCACCGCCTGCAGCGTGAGTCCCCCGCCGAGGAGCGCGATCACCGCGACGACGGCGACCTGACGGTATCCGAACGAGAACTGGCCCATCCTCGGCAGGACCGAGGCCAGGCCGTAGACCACGAGCGCGGAGTACCCCAATGCCGCCACGGCCAGGTACGCGACGGGGTTCGTGAGCACCCAGGGCAAGTCTCCCCCTGCGGAGGCCCACGCCAGGAACACACCGACCACCGCGACGACCAGGTACCGCGTCGCCGGTCGGGCCGAGCCCTGCACCAACGTGTACGAGAGGAGTGCGGCGATCGGGAGGAACCAGGCCACCGCCCACGATCCCGGTCCCCCGTCGGGCGCGAGCCGCGCGAGTGACGAGAAGGACGGGCGCCCCACCAGCGATGCCAGTCCGTGGCCGCCACCGGCGGCAAGATCGATCGACTGCGGCAACAACAACACGCCCGCCGCGACGACGCCGGCGAGCAGCATCCCGGTCGCCTTCGGCCAGGATCGGGCTCGAGCGGCAGCAGGTCCGGGAGCGGCCAGTGCGGGAACCAACAACAGCGCGGCGGCGAGGGCCGTCCCGGGGAAGAAGGCGATCCCGGCCGCGAGGACGATCCCTGTGGCGGCGATGAATCGCACGGGATGCACACCCCGCCGCTGAAAGGCCAACGAGATCCGACCGGCGAACGCGGGGAGCACCGCGAGCATCACCAGGACCGGGATCCGCCCCTCCGAGAACGCCCACAGGAGGGCGGCCGACAACCCGTAGCAGGCGGCACCCACGACCGCCGGACCACGTTGCCCGGTCTCTCGAGAGAACGTCCGGTAGAACGTCCACCCCGCGGCCGGGGGCAGCAGGATCAGGAGCGCCTTCACCGCGAGCCACGTGCTGGCCCCGAGCACGAAGGACAGCACCCCCAGGAACCCAAGAGCCGGGCTTCCCGGCTGGGCCCCGCCGAGGCCGGTGGTCCTGGCACTCGAGAGGAGCTCGCGGAAGTAGTCGGACGGCGAGGACGGCGGTGCGGCGAGCGCGCCACCCGAAAGCGGGCTGCTCCCGACGAGGAACCGGTCGGCGAACGCGCCCACCACGAGGAGCAAGAGCAACGCCGTGGCGATGGGATGGGCGCGCGCAAAGGACAGGGCCCGCCGGCCAAGGGGCGCGGGTTCCTCGAGTGAGTCGATATCGCCCAGGCTCTCGAGGTCGGCGCTTGTGCGTTCCCCGGCGCGGCGTCCGAACAGCACGCCGGATCCCGCTTCCGTCCACCGCCGCAGCCGCGCGGTGGTCGGTGCCATGTACCGTCGGACCGACCGATCGGGCACCGCGCGGACCGACTGCGCCCGGACGCGACGACGGAGCGTCCCCGGCAGATGCCCGAGGTTCCACACCCACGCCTGGACCGTCTGCCACACGTCGTCGAAGTGCCGGGAGAATGCCCACAGCACCGTCTTCCCGATGGTCTGGATCATGTACAGGGGCAACACCCACAACAGGGAGAGCAGGCCGTAGTTCTTGAGCAGGGCCGCGAGACGGGCGCGCTCGGCCTCGTATCGCCCGCGATCGCGGCCTCCCTTCGTCGACAAGGTGCGCTCGCCTCGAGCAGTTGCCCCGCGGTGTCGGGCTCTGGCCAGCGGCGTCATGACCACACGGAACCCGGCGATCCTCGCTCGCCAGCAGAAGTCGAGATCCTCGCGCGAGGATGCGAATCGCTCGTCCGGCGGACCGGCGCGCTCCAGCGCGGCGCGCGAGACGAGCATCGCGGCCGAGGACACGAACAGCACCTCGCGGACGCGGTCGTACTGACCTTGATCGATCTCGTCCTCTTCCAGAGGCGAGTAGGGGTAGCCGAATCGGTCTGTGGAGAGGCCGACCTCGCGGAGGATGTTGGGGTCGTCCCAGTCGACCACCTTCGGACCGACGACGCCCACTCCTTCGATGCGGCGGGCGACCTCGACCATCCGCAGGATGGCTTCAGGATCCAGGGCCACGTCGTCGTGCAGCACGAGGAAGAAGTCCGCTCCCCGCGCAGCGGGGATCGACAGCGCGTCCTGCACCGCTGCGGGCAAGCCCGGGTTGTCGGGCCGCGACACGACCCGTTCCGGTCCGAGCGAGCGACGTAGGAGGTCGAGGGAGCCGTCGGTGGATCCGTTGTCGACGGCGATCACCCCGAGGCGTGGATACGTCTGAGTCGACAGCGCGCGGAGACATTCACGGAGCCACGCGGCTCCGTCCTTCGACACGAGGACGACGAGCACGGCCGGGGCTCGCCCCGCAGTGGGGCGCGGCGAACGATCGGATGGTCGGGTCGGAGTTCCTACCAAAGAGGCTGAACCGCCTTCGAGGCTCGGCGGGTGGGCGAGCCTAGCACGCGACGGGGCCGTTCACCGGAGGCCGAACAGCAGAAAGGGGGGCAGATCCCTGCCCCCCTTCCGGCCCTGAGATGAGCTACCGCTTCCTCGCTGCGGTCTTCCTGCGAGCGGTGCTCTTGCGAGCGGTCGACTTCCGACGAGCCGGCGCCTTCTTGGCCGTCGACTTCCTCCGAGCGGTCGACTTCCTCCGTGCAGGAGCCTTCCTCGCGGTCGTCTTCCGAGCGGTGGACTTCCTCCGAGCGGTCGACTTCCGACGTGCCGGCGCCTTCTTCCTCGCGGTCGTCTTCCGAGCGGTGGACTTACGGGCCGTCGACTTGCGTGCGGTGGACTTGCGCGCAGTCGACTTCCGAGCGGTCGACTTCCGACGTGCCGGCGCCTTCTTGGCCGTCGACTTCTTCCTCGCGCTGGATTTCTTCCGGGCGGTGGCCATGTGTCACCCCCTTTCAGCCTGTCATGACGCCATGCGTTTCAGGCGTCGCCGTTCCCGTTCGCTCATCCCTCCCCACACGCCGTATCGCTCGTCGCGACGGAGCGCGTAGTTCAGGCACTCGATCCGAACGGGGCAGTCCGCGCAGATGCGCTTGGCTTCTCGGGAGGAGCCGCCCTTCTCGGGAAAGAAGACTTCCGGATCGAACTCTCGACACCGGGCCCGTTCTTGCCAAGGGATGAAGTGATGCACCGCCATCCCCTCCCCTCGGAATCACATGCGTGTAATTCTGAGGCATGGGACGACGATTTGGCAAGAGGGAATTCCGCGAAGACGCTCCTCCCGACATCGCAAGAAGAAATCCTTGCAACACCAGCAGGGCTGTTCAAGAGGTTTTGGGGAAAAAGTTGCTGGTCAAGAAGCTTGACGATAACGGTCAATCATCTTGACCGAAACGGCGTCACAGCGCGCGATCGGGGGGTGGAAGGCGCGACAGAACCGCTGTGGAGAACGTGAGGACAGTGTGAAGAAGGTGAAGGATCGTGTGGAGAACGTGCGCGATGCTGTGGAGAACACCGTCGATGTTGTGGAAAACTCTCGATGCTGTGGAAAACTAGCGGGGCGTCACGGACGATCGATGCACTCGACCGTACGTCGTCGTTCGTTCCACCGGCGTGCGACCGACGGCGCGGATCGCGTCGACGAGCTCCTGCGGCTCCTTGCGTATCCCCCATTCCGCCCCGGCCATACGACTGATGGTCTCCTCCATCAACGTGCCGCCGAAATCGTTCGCCCCTCCCCGCAAGAGCAGCTGACACGCCTCGATCCCCATCTTCACCCACGACACCTGCACGTTGCGGATCCGCCCGTGCAACAGGATCCGCGCGATCGCGTGCATCCGGCGGTTGTCGTCGTGCGTCGGGCCGGGCCGCGCCTTGCCGGCAAGGTAGATCGGTGAGCTCTGATGGACGAACGGCAGCGGCACGAACTCCGTGAACCCGCCCGACTCGTCCTGGATGCGACCGATGCGCCGGATGTGGGCGACCCAATGAGGCGGCGCGTCGACGTGGCCGTACATGATGGTGGAGGAGGACGGCAGACCCACGGAGTGGGCCGTCTTCACGATCTCCTCCCATACGTCCGCGGGAAGCTTGCCCTTCGTCAGGACCCAGCGGACGTCGTCGTCGAGGATCTCAGCCGCGGTGCCGGGGATCGATCCGAGCCCGCGCCGCTTGCACTCCTCCAGGAACTCGCGGAAGGAGATGCCGAGGCGCGCCGACCCGTTCAGCACCTCCATGGGGCTGAAGGCGTGGATGTGCATGTCGGGGACCCGCGCCTTCACGGCGTCGAGGAGCTGGAAGTAGAACTCCCCCGGGAGCGAGGGATGCAGCCCGCCCTGCATGCACACCTCGGTGGCTCCGTATCGCCAGGCCTCCTCGGCGCGGTCGGCCACCTCGTGGAGCCGGAGCGTGTAGGACTCCGGATCGACCTCCCGCTGGGCGAACGCACAGAACCGGCACCCCGTGTAGCAGACGTTCGTGAAGTTGATGTTCCGGTTCACCACGTACGTGACGTCATCCCCCACGGCGTCGCGCCGAAGGTCGTCGGCGATCGCGCACATCGCCTCGAGAGCTGCCCCCTCCGCCTCGAACATGGCGACGGCCTGGGCCTCGGTGATGTCGTCTGGGCGCCCGGCCGTGGCTTTCTTCAGCGCGATCTCGATCTGACGGTCCAACCTGGCACGGTCGCGCGGACGGGCGTACCACTCGCGCGTCGCCGTGACCTCGATCGCGTCCCAATCGCCGTAGACGTCGAGCGTGTCGTCCCGAAGGGACCCGTTCGGGCCCTTCGAGAAGGTGAGCGCGATGTGCCGAGGTTTCCACTGCACGTCCGGGTCCTGCCACGCGATCGGTGCGGGCTTCGTCCCCTCGCGGGCCAGGCCGTCCTCGGCAGCGAGCGCGGCGACCGGCTTCTGCATCTTGCCGGCGATCCACGGATCCGGTCGCCGCGCGAACTCGGGCTGCGCCGCGAGCCGCTCCCGGAGCGTGAATCCCCGCTCCCCCGTCGCCACTGCCAGGCGGTAGAGCTGCGGCCAGGCCTTCTCCGGGTTCACGTGATCGGGCGTGAGCGGCGAGACGCCGCCCCAATCGTCGATACCCGCGTCGAGCAGACGCGGATACCGCTCGTCTGAGAGGTTCGGTGGGGCCTGGACGTGCATCCTCGGACCGAACGCGATCCGGGCCACGGCGATCGCGGCCAGGTATTCGTTCTCTGATGGCGGGCTCGAGCGATGCATCGCCGTGCCCGGCTTGGGCACGAAGTTCTGGACGATGACCTCCTGAACGTGGCGGTACTTCCGATGGAGCTCGCGGATGGCGAGGAGCGACTCGGCGCGCTCCCGCAGCGTCTCCCCGATGCCGACCAGGATGCCCGTCGTGAACGGGATCGACAGACGGCCGGCGTCCTCGATCGTGCGCAGTCGAGCCGCGGGGACCTTGTCCGGCGAGCCGAAGTGCGGACCGCCCTTCTCCGACAGCCGGTCCGACGACGTCTCGAGCATCAGTCCCATCGACGCGCTGACGTGCTTGAGACGGGCCATCTCCTCCCACGACATCACGCCGGGGTTCAGGTGCGGCAGCAGGCCCGTCTCCTCAATGACACGAATGGCTGCGGCTCGGACGTATTCCAGCGTGGAGTCGTAGCCGCGCGCGGCGAGCCACTCTCGCGCTTCGGGGTACCGCTCCTCGGGCCGGTCTCCCAGCGTGAACAGCGCCTCCTTGCACTCGAGCTCTCGGCCGCGCGTCGCGATGTCGAGGACCTGCTCCGGCGTGAGGAACGGCGCGGCCAGCTTCGCCGGTGGCTTCGCGAACGTGCAGTAATGGCAGTGGTCGCGGCAGAGCATCGTGAGCGGAACGAACACCTTTCGCGAATACGTCACCGTCGTTCCGTGACCGAGCTCGCGAAGGCGACGGGCGATCCCCAAGAGGTCATCGAGCGCGCCGCCCGTCGCCCCCAACATGGCCTCGAGGTCGTTCACCGAGAGCGCCTTGCCGGCGTCGGCCCGCGCGAGCGCTCGCGAGAGGGAATGGTCGACCGCCCTGCCCATCGCGGCGAGCCTAGCACCCGCGACGTGAAGCATGACCTTGCCGCCGTCAAGCCCAGCAAGGAGACTGGCCACGTGCAACCTCCCGAGACGCGGTACGCGAAGAGCGGCGACGTCCACGTGGCCTACCAAGTGCTGGGCCACGGCCCGACCGACCTCGTGCTCATCCCCGGGTTCATCTCGCACCTGGAGCACCAGTGGGAGGACCCCGGGCTGGCGCACACCCTGACGCGGCTCGCGTCGTTTTCGCGACTGATCATGGTCGACAAGCGAGGAACCGGGCTGTCGGATCGCGGGGTTGGTCTCCCCACGCTCGACGAACGCATGGATGACGTCAGGGCGGTGATGGATGCGGCAGGCTCGGACCAGGCCGCGCTGTTCGGGATCTCCGAGGGCGGATCCATGGCCATGCTCTTCACCGCGACGTACCCGGAGCGCACCCGCGCGCTGATCCTGTGGGGGGCCTACGCCCGGCTGCTCAAAGCGCCCGACTATCCGGCGGGCGTCTCGCCCAAGCTGTTCGAGCAAACGGCGCCGTACATCGAGCCCCGGTGGGGTACCGGAGTCGGGTTCGGGGCGTGGATGCCGAGCTGCGCGAAGGACGAACGCGCGAGGGCCTGGTTCGCGAAGGCGCAGCGGCTTGCGGCGAGCCCGGCGGACGCCGTCGCATTACTCACGACGTACAACCTCATCGACGCGCGGGACGCGCTTCCGATCATCTCCCGGCCCACGCTCGTTCTGCATCGGGTTGGAGACAGGATGATCCCGGTCGAATTGGCCCGCTACGTCGCAGATCACATCCCCGGAGCTCGGCTCGTCGAGTTCCCCGGCGAGGACCACATCCTGATGCGCAACCAGGACCCCGTGCTCGACGAGATCCAGGAGTTCATCACGGGCGTCCGGCCGCAGGCAGAGCCGGATCGCCTGCTGTCCACAGTGCTGTTCACCGACATCGTGGAATCGACGCGTCTCGCGGCTGAGGCCGGCGACCGGCGGTGGCGGGAGATCCTCGAGCGACACGAGGACGTGGTCCGTCGAGAACTCGAGCGGTACCGGGGACGGGCCGTCAAGACGATGGGCGACGGATTCCTCGCGACGTTCGACGGGCCGGCTCGCGCGGTCCGGTGCGCCGAGGCCATACGCGGCGAGCTTCGGCTCGACGGCGTCGAGATCCGCGCCGGGCTGCACACGGGCGAGATCGAGGTGATGGGCGAGGACGTCGGCGGGATCGCCGTGCACATCGCGGCGCGGGTGGCCGCGATGGCGGGGGGCGGCGAGACGCTCGTGTCCTCGACGGTGAAGGACCTCGTCGTGGGCTCAGGGATCGAATTCGAGGATCGGGGCGCGCACGAGTTGAAGGGCGTGCCGGGCGAGTGGCGGGTCTTCGCGGTGACGTCGGCGTGAACGCTCCCGAGACGCAGTACGCGAAGAGCGGCGACGTCCACATCGCGTACCAGGTGGTCGGTCAGGGGCGGCGAGACCTCGTGATCGTCGCCGGATTCGCTTCACACGTCGAGCTGGCTTGGGAACTGCCGTCACTGAACCATTTCGCGTCACGCCTCGCGTCCTTCGCCCGGGTGATCCTGTTCGACAAGCGGGGGACGGGGCTGTCCGATCCGGTCTCGGACGTCCCGACGCTCGAGACGCGGATCGACGACGTGCGGGCGGTGATGGATGCGGCCGGCTCGACCAGCGCCGCCGTGTTCGGCTCGTCCGAAGGAGCGCCCATGGCGCTCCTGTTCGCGGCGACCCACCCCGAGCGGGTCACGGACCTCGTCTTGTTCGGGGCAATGGCACGTTCCACCGAGGCCGAGGACTACCACCTGGCCCTCCCAGCCGATGCCTACCGCGAAGCATCCAGGGAGTTCATGGGTCCCTATTGGGGTCGAGGGTACGGGGTCGAGATCTTCGCTCCGAGCCTTGCCGAGGATCCCGACAATGCGAAGTGGTGGGGGCGGATGGAGCGATCAGCGGCGAGTCCAGGGATGGCCGCGAAGCTCTCGGAGATGTTCCTCGACATCGACGTTCGATCGATCCTGCCGGCGATCCGTGTCCCCACGCTCGTCATGCACCGGCACGGCGACCGTGTGGTCGACGTCCGGGCCGGGAGGTGGCTGGCGGATCGGATCCCCGGCGCGAGGTTCGTGGAGCTTCCGGGTCGCGACCACGTGCCGTTCGCCGGCGATCCTGACCGGGTGGCCGACGAGATCGAGGAATTCCTCACGGGGACCAGGCCCATGGCCGAACCGGACCGGGTGCTGGCCACCGTGATGTTCACCGACATCGTGGACTCGACCAAGCGAGCGGCGGAGCTCGGAGACCGGCGGTGGCGTGAGCTCCTGGAACGGCACCACGACCTCGTCCGAGGCGAGCTCGAGCGGCATCGAGGGCGCGCGGTCAAGACGACCGGCGACGGATTCCTCGCGACGTTCGACGGGCCGGCCCGAGCGATCCGGTGCTCCTGCGCGATCCGAGACCACCTGCGGGATCACGGGGTCGAGGTCCGGGCGGGCCTGCACACAGGCGAGATCGAGGTGATCGGCGAGGACGTCGGGGGGATCGCCGTGCACATCGCGGCCCGCGTTGCGGCGATGGCGGGGGGAGGCGAGACGCTCGTGTCCTCGACGGTGAAGGACCTCGTCGTGGGATCGGGCATCGAGTTCGAGGACCGGGGCACCCACGAGCTCAAGGGCGTCCCGGGCGAATGGCATCTCTACTCGGTGGCGAAGGCATGAGGGTCACGGCGCTGGCAGGCGGGGTCGGCGCCGGCAAGTTCCTGCGCGGCCTGGTCCGGGCCGTCCTGCCCGAGGACGTCACGGTGATCGTGAACACCGGGGACGACATCGTGCTGCACGGGCTCCACGTGTCGCCCGACGTGGACTCCGTCACGTACTGGCTGGCCGGGGTGGCCGACCGAGAGCGGGGCTGGGGCGTGGCCGGCGAGACGTTCCGCGCCGGGGAGAAGCTTCGCGAGCTCGGGGCGCCGGGCTCGTGGTTCAGCCTCGGAGACCTTGACCTCGCCACGCACCTTTTCCGCACCGACCTCATGGCGCTGGGCATGTCGCTCTCCGAGGTCACGCAGCGCATCACCGATCGGTTCGGCGTCCAGACGCTCGTCCTGCCGATGACGGACGACACCGTGACCACGAGGGTCCAGGCCCTGGACGAGTCGGGCACCGTCCTCGACCTTCACTTCCAGGAGTACTGGGTGCAGCGCGGCGCGGAGGACGAGGTCCAGTCGATCCGATACGAGGGAGCGGAGCAGGCGACGCCGGCCCGCGGCGTGATCCCGGCCATCGAGGAGGCGGACGTCGTGGTGATCTGCCCGTCGAACCCGGTCGCGTCCATCGGGCCCATCCTCGCGGTGCCGGGCGTTCGCGCGGCGGTGGCCGAACGCGGGGAGCGCGTCGTCGGTGTCTCCCCCATCGTCGGTGGCGCACCGCTCCGGGGGATGGCCGACAAGCTCCTGCCCGTGGTGGGGATCGACGTCGACGCAGCCTCAGTGGCCTCGTATTACGACGGGCTGGTCCACCGCTGGGTCATCGACCGGCGCGACACCGACCTCCTCGAGCGAACCGCGGCCCTCGTTCCGGTAGCCGGCGTGTTCGACACGGTCATGGACACCGACTCGCGCGCGGAGGCCCTGGCCCGGTATGTGCTGGACCAGGCATGAACGTGGAGGTCGTCCCCGTCGAGGGCCTCCCCGAGATCCGGCCTAGCGACGACTTGCCTGCGCTCGTATCCGGGGCGCTGCGCGACCTGCGATCCGGCGACGTGCTCGCCGTCACGCAGAAGATCGTGTCGAAGGCTGAAGGCCGGATCGTTCCGGAGGCCGACGGTCATGACACCTGGGTGGCGCGCGAGACCCGCCGCGTGGTCGCGCGTCGGGGCGACGTCGTGATCGCGGAGACCCGTCACGGTTTCGTGTGCGCGAACGCTGGCGTCGACGCCTCGAACGTGGAACTCGGATCGCTGGCGCTGCTGCCCGTGGACCCCGACGCCTCGGCCGAGGCGATCCGAGCGCGCATCGCGGAGGACCACGGCGTGGACGTCGGGGTCGTCGTCACCGACACCTTCGGCCGGCCCTGGCGGCGAGGCGTGGTCAATGTGGCCATCGGCTGCGCCGGCCTGCCCTCGCTGGTCGATCTCCGTGGGGCGAAGGATCACGTCGGCCGCGTGCTGGAGTCCACGATCGTCGCGCTGGCCGACGAGATCGCCGCCGCGAGCGGACTCGTGATGGGAAAGGACGCCATGGTCCCTGCGGCGGTCGTGCGGGGCGTGGTGCCGGTGGGACCGCCGATGGGCGCCGCCGAGATGATCCGCCCACTCGAGGAGGACCTGTTCCGCGAGTCCCCGCTGCAGTCGATCCAGGCACGACGATCGATCCGGGAGTTCGTCGCGGGTACGGTCCCGCGCGAGGCCATCGAGGAAGCGGTACGAGCCGCGTGCACGTCGCCCGCCCCGCATCACACCCGGCCGTGGCTGTTCGTGGCGCTCGAGACCGAACCGGCGAAACGTCGCCTGATCGCCGCGATGGCCGACGCGTGGGTCCGCGATCTTCGCGCCGACGCCACGCCGCAGGACGTGATCGACAATCGCGTGGCCCGATCGCACGCCCTGCTCGGCCGGGCGCCCGTGCTGATCGTTCCCGCGGTCTCGCTACGCGGCGCCGACACGTTCGTAGAAGGACGTCGCGCGTCCGCCGAGCGGGAGACGTTCCTCCTCTCGGCCGGTGCCGCCGTCCAGGGTCTGATGCTCGCGCTCCACGCCCAGGGGCTGGCCTCGTGCTGGGTATCCTCCACGCTCTTCTGCAAGGACGAGACCCGCGGTGCGCTGGACCTCGAGGACGAATGGGAGCCGATGGGCATCGTGGCCTGCGGGCGGCCCCTCCCCGGATCACCGCCGCCGCGGCCGGACCTGGACGTGTCCGCCTTCCTGCGTTTCACCTAGCTCACCGAGGAGCATCCGCCGGTCCTCGGGTATGCCCTTCTATATTCGGTCGGACCAGCTCGAAGGAGGAACGACGTATGGACGATCGACCGCAGGCCCCAGAGCCACCCCAGGACCCCACGCGTTCGCAGGTCCCGATCGTCGAGGCAGCGCGCGCCGCGAACAGGTTCACGCGCGAGTTCACGGCGACGGTGATCGCGCTGGTCACGACGGCCTTCGGCGTGGTGGTCGCGCTGGCGTGGAACACCGCCCTGTCGAAGGCTCTCGAGAGGCTGTCGCACGGAGCGCAGGTCATCGGCCTGTTCATCTACGCGATCGTCGTCACCGTGCTCGCGGTCGTGACCATCATCGTCCTGGGTAGACTGGCCGGCCGGATCGGGGCGGACCCGATCCAGTTCACGTATCCAGTTGCCAAGAAGGACTAGACACGCGTGGCCAAGAAGAAGCGGCGGCGCCGGCCGTCGGGCAGACCCCCGGCAGGTCTGACCGATCGATCGACCGGCACCCAGACCCGCGAGCGAGGCGTCTCCGAAACCGCCGCGGTCCGCCGCGAGCGAAAGGAGGAGGTTCGGCAGGCCCGCCAGACGGCACTCCGGCGGTACCGCCGGCAGCGGATGGTTCGGCGCGGGCTCGTGTGGGGCGCGGGGGCCGTCGCCATCGTGCTCGCCCTCTACTTCCTGCAACGCGGCGGGGCCTCCGGATCGGGGTCGCTCACGAAACTCACGACGAACACTGCCGCAGCCGCCGGCTGCACCGCCTTGGAGAAGCCGGAAGACCAGGGCCGGGCCCACATCCCCTCGGGCGGAAGCTACACGTACCAGCAGCAGCCGCCGACGTCGGGGCCCCACGATCCCTCGCCCCTTCCGGCGGGCGTGTACACGACGCCCCAGCCCGAGACGCGGGTGGTCCACAGCCTGGAGCACGGCGCGGTGCTGTTCACGTACGAATCATCCGGGCCGAACGCACTGTCCAGCGACGTCGCGGCCGCGTTGAAGAGCGTCGCGAACGGGAACGGCCGCGTGATCATGGCTCCGACGCAGGAGGCGCTGTCGGCGCCCATCGATGGGAAATCGTTCACGCCCTCGGTCGCCTTCGCGGCGTGGGACCGACTCATCCAGTGCCCCGGGACCATCACGGCCACGCAGGCGAAGGTCCTGGCCAAGGGCTGGGTCGCGGCATTCGTCAACGCAAGCAGCGCGCCGGAGAAGGGGTTCCCGCTCTAGCTTGCCTTCGCTCAGGGCGACTTCGCCGGCGATTCCGTGCAGGTACTGCCCTTTGCGCACGTCACCAGGATGACGCCGCCGCCCTGGCCGGAGAACGTCGCGCGGGAGCCACCGGAATCGGTCGTCGTCACGTCGGTGGTCGGGAACCCCAGGTGGCCCTTCGCCGAGCCCGCAGCAAGGTAGTGCTGGAGCACGGCTCCGTGGAGCTCATGCGCACCGGTGTCCGACCTGAAGTAGATGGACCCCTTCGTGAACCGGGCCTTCGCGCACGCCTTCGTGCCGCATCCTGGAGGCGCGGTCAGCATGATCACACTTGACAGCGGCGGGCCAAGCAGGCCGGCGGTCTCCTTCACCGCGACGTACTTGTTCTCGATGGGTCCGCGGAGCCAGACCGTGACACTCGCGCCGGTGTTGCGATACATGGCGCCGACTGCGAAGCGCTGGACGGCCCCGCCGGCCACGGCGCGCTGCGGCGTCGTGGGCATCCCCGGCGCGCAGTCGAGCTTGTCGTACTTCACACGGATCGGACCGGTGACGTTCTTGTTGTGGCCGATCCAGACCTTGTCGTCGAGGAGGCCGAGCGCGCCGCGGAACGTGGATCCCGCGAGCGACGCGGAGCCGGTGGTGCCGACCGCCGCGAGCGAGAGCAGTCGTCCGGACACCCCGCGATGGAAGCGGGCGAACCGCGTGACCGTGCCGATGTTCCCCGTGTAGGGCTGCAGTCGGGACGTCACCTGGGCCGCAGCCAGGCTGACCTGCCAGGCCTTCGCGGGGTTCGCGGCGTTGTAGTCGCCCGGGTCGCAGACGCCCTGAAGATACGGCAGCGCCGTCCCGCCCCACACGTTCTGGACGTCCTCGGTGTACCCGCCCGACGACGACATGTACTGCGCCTCGATGAGCGCGCCCTTGTACAGGACCACCTCCCCTGCCGTGTCGTTCACGGCCTGAACCCACCGCGCGCCGTGGTCCTCGCCTTCGTGGTTCCACGCGGCGTAGATCTGGTTGCGCGTGTCGTCGTACACGCCGCAGTTGCACCCTGACCGATGCTGCCCGAGGCTCTTGATCAGGAACTCGCCGTACGTCCGGCCGGCGTCGGCCTGCGCCTGCATGGCCTGCGTCGGCCACGATGACGGAACCTCACCCAGGCCGTACAGGTATTCCTGTGGCGTGACGACCGCGATCATGCGGACGTGCGCACCGCACATGCGGCATGCCGAGTAGTCATCGAACTCGACGAACCCGCGGTTGTACGTGTGTCCGGCCTCCGGCGAGGTCAGCCGGGCCTTCGCGTTCACATACGTCGCGTAGATCCGTTGCGAGCCGGGCACGGGCTTGCCGACCCTCGCACCGGTGCCGTCGAACAGCGCGAACCTGCCGGAGCCTCCCTTGAGGACGCGCGTGGCGCCGCCGGGGATGGTCCAGGCGACGGGTGCCGACTTCGCCGGCGAGCCGATCCTGATCGTGACGGGCCCGTTCGTCGCCGTGAGGTGCACCGACTGCACGCCATCCACCAATCCCACCCGGATCTTGCTGGGCTCCGTGGAGGATTTCGCCACGGTGGTCCGGCTGTAGTAGTGCGTGAGGATCCGCTGGTGGGTCCACCCCTTCAGGGCGAGCCCGTACGCCCCCCATTGGGACATCCCGATGCCGTGACCGAACCCGGAGCCATAGAAACGGAACGTCGCGGTGGAGGCGCCGGATGCGCCGCTGGAGACGACGGGCACGAGCGCCAAGAGCGACGCGAGCGTAAGGACCACTCCAGCTCGTCTGGGCATGGTTCGGGACCGACCTGCTCCGCGAGGATCGCGCACCCTAGCACAGTCGGCGGAGGGGGCCTGCGCCTTGAGTCGGGGTCCCGGGTCGAAGGGCCTAGGCCGCCGTCAGAGCTCAGCCGGCGGCCTCGCCGGGTCCCACCCGGGCACCGTCGACCCGCGCCCCCGGGCGGACGTGCGCGCCCTCGGCGAGCACGGACCCGGTGAGGACGGCGCCGGCGCCCACGCTCGATCCCGCCCCCAGGATGCTGCCCTCGACGCGCCCGCCGTCGCCCAGGGCGGCGCCCGCGTGCAGCAGCGACCGCGTGACGGCGGCCCGGGCCCCGACCCGGCACATGTGTCCGATCACGGCGTGGGTGCCGATCTCGGCGGTCTCGTCGACGATCGCGTCCTCCGCAACGAATGGTGCCGGGAAGCTCCGGCCCTCGAGCCGGCCGTCGAGGACGTCGGCGTGCGCCTGGAGGTACCGCTCCGGAGTCCCGAGATCCATCCAGTACGCGTCGGAGACGGACGCGTACATGGGCTCCCCACCCTCGATGAGCGCCGGGAACACCTCACGCTCGATCGAGATCTGCCGGCCCCGTTCCCAGCCATCGAACGCGCCGGGCTCGAGGATGTACGTTCCCGCGTTGATCTTGCCCGGTACGCGCTCGGACGGCTTCTCCCGGAACTCCCGTACGCGGCCGTCCGGTTCGGTGATGACCAGCCCGTACGGACGGGCGTCGTCCATCGGCGTGAGTGCGATCGTGCCGACGGCGGCGCGCTCCCGATGGAACGCGACGAGCTCCGTGAGGTCGAGGTCGGTGAGGATGTCGCCGTTCAGCACGAGGAACGCTTCCCCGCCGACGTGTTCGAGTGCGTTCACGATGGCGCCGGCCGTCCCGAGGGGCTCGGACTCGGTGATCCAGGTCACCCGCGGATCGCCGTGCCGCTCCGCCAGGAACGGCTCGAAGGTCCGCTCCAGGTAGGGCGACGACAGGATCACCTCGTGCACACCGTGCGAGCCGAGGTGGTCGAGGACCTGATGCAGGAACGGGCGGTCCACCAGCGGGAGCAGCGGCTTCGGGATGGTCTCGGTGAGCGGCCGGAGCCGCGTCCCCTCTCCCCCCACCAGTACGACCGCCTTCACCGGCGTCCGAGCTCCTGACGACTAGGATTCCGGACGTGTTCGGATCCGCGCGCGCTCGCCTGGCCCGGCGGATCCTCCGCCTCGGGCTCATCGCGAGGGCCGCCGACCAGCACTCGGGGCCCGTCCCGGACCTCTCCGGGACGGAGAGCGTCGACACGGAATGGGGGCCGCTCTATCTCGACGCTCGCGACGAGGTGATCCTGCCCGCGCTGCGCGAACACGGCGTGTGGGAGCCGGGGGAGACGGCGCTCCTCCGCTCGCACCTCCGCTCCAGGATGACGTTCCTCGACGTCGGCGCGCACGTCGGCTACTACACGCTCATGGCGGCCCGGCTGGTGGAACCGGGCGGTCTGGTCATGGCGTTCGAGCCCAGCCCCCGCAACTACGAGCTCCTGCTGGCGAACGTGTGGCGCAACGGGTTGGGCAACGTCCTGTGCCATCCATGGGCGGTGAGCGACTCGAACGGGTTCGTCGATCTGTATCTCGACGAACGGAACACTGGCGACAATCGCACGTACCGATCGGCGGAGAACCGGCCGCGAACCCGGGTTCGCACGGTGGCGCTCGATTCCCTTTCGGCCCTGCGGCCCCCCATCGACGCGGTGAAGATCGACGTGCAAGGGCCGGAGGACGCGGTGATCCGCGGGATGCGACGCCTGCTCGAGGGATCCCCGAACGCGTTCATCACGCTCGAGTACTGGCCGTACGGGCTGCGCTCCCTGGGGCGGGACGAGCGGGCCACGCTTCGGTTCTACCGGTCGCTGGGCTACCGGGTCCAGGTGCAGAACCCGGAGGAGCCGGGGGTCGACGACATGACCGACGACGAGATCATGGCCTACTGCTCGGCGCAGGACGGGCAGCTCCACACGAACCTCGTCCTGACCCGCGACGCCGGCCGTCGCGACTGAGCCGCGCGTCATACGGCCCGGCGCTTCCAGGACGCGAGTGCGGCTCGGACACGGAGCGCCACCCACGCGAACGGCAACAGGACCTTGCGCCATCCACTCGCGTGATGCTTCGAGAAGTACCGATAGACGCTGCGGGAGTGCTCGCGGATCATGCGCTTGGAGTTGCCGGTGGACACGCCGCGCACGTGGGTCACCTCGAGCTCCGGGGTGAACAGGACGGTCCAGCCGGCCGCTCGCATTCGGGTGCACAGGTCGGCGTCCTCCGCGTACATGAAGTAGCCCTCGTCGAACGATCCGACCCGGTCCAGCGCCTCGCGTCGAAGGAGCATGCACGACCCGCTCACCCACGACACCTCGCGCTCGGAGGCGCGATCCCAGTCCGACATCGTGTATGCGCGCGAGAAGCGGTTGTCCGGAGCGAACGGATGGAGGAACGCGTGGCCCACGGCCTCACCGATGGAAGGAACCTTGCGCGCCGAGGGGTAGATGGACCCGTCGGGATCGCGAACGAGCGGCCCGACCACCCCGGCACCTGGGCGCTCTCCCGCGAACTTCACGAAAGCCGCAAGCGTTCCCGCGGAGACCCAGGCGTCGGGGTTGAGCACGAACACGAACGGCGCGGCTGTGGCGCGTACCCCCTGGTTGACGGCCGTCGCGAACCCCCGGTTGTCCTGGTTCTCGATGACCTGGATGCCGGCGTGTCCCTCCGCGGCAGCTCGCGAGCTCCCGTCGAGGGAAGCGTTGTCGACGACAACGACGCCGACCTCCGCGTCACCCGCGTGCTCGAACACCGAATCGATGCATCGCCGCAGGTGTTCGCCCGCGTTGTAGTTCACGATGACGACGTCGATCCCCACCGGCACGGAGGAGACTCTACGAACTAGCCGGTGGTCCCGGGGCCGCCGTGCGGCGTCCGGGAGACCAGGATGATCCCGGCTACGATCAGCGCGACCCCCGCCCATCGGAGTCCGGTGACGGCCTCTCCTCGGACCGCGTCATAGACCACGATCACCACGTACGTGAGCGCGGCGAACGGGTACGCGAACGAGAGCGCCGCCCTGGAGAGCACGGCGAGCCAGACCAGCGCGGACAGGCCGAACAGGCCCAGGCCGAGCCAGACCGCTGGGACACTCGCCACGGTCCGGAACGACTCACCGTCGAAGCGGAACGCATGCCCCGTTCGGTCGAAGAACTGGTTCATGCCGTGCTTCAGGACGATCTGTGCCGCGGCAGCCAGGGCGACCGACGCGAGGATCAACGAGACCAGCATCAGGCGGCTCTCCTTCGGTTCGGGATGGGTGTGTTCGATGCTCCAGTCGTGCTCGGCGCCGCCGGCCGGGGCCTGCCTCACGCTCGCGCCTCGATGCGCGGGACGAATAGCTCGGTCAGCTCGTCGTCGGACCGGAACACGACGTCCCGAGGACCGGCTTGCTCCGGAAGGCCGCCTACCGCGGCCACGGCTGCGGGTGTCCCGAGCAGTTGCGCTCGGGCCAGTGCGCCCGAGGACCACGAGCGTCGGTACGGGAGCACCAGGAGGTCGGCGGCGGCGATCCACGCGTCGAAGTCCTCGCTCGAGACGAACCCGTCGAGGAACGTGAGGCCCTCCTCGCCGGTCGCTTCCCGGCGGAGCATGGCCTCGTACGCCAGGTTCGGCGGCGTCCGGTCCCGGACCGATCCCACGATGACGAGCCTGCCCGGCCGGCCCGCCCGCTTCCACGTCGCGATGGCCCGCTCGAAGCCCTTGTCCGGATGCACGAACCCGGCGCACACGAACAAGGGAGTTCCCTCGGCGACCCCGAGCCGCGTCCTTGCCTCGGCGCGGGCGATGCTCCCCACCCTGACGCCGTCGACGTGCGGGACCAGGGTGGCGTTCGTCGAGATCCGATACGTGCGCTCGAGTTGACGGCGTTCGGCCTCAGTGTGAAACAGCAACCGGGCTCGCCGGAATGCCCATCGCAGCACCTCGGTGTCGGGGCGCCACGGCACGGGCGGACCGGCCTCGTGCACGAGGATCTCGGTCTGGGGCCGGCGGACCGTCAGCCACCACAGCGCCAGTGACGTGCACACCCTCGACACGGGCGCACGCACGCCCAGGCGGTAGTAGAGCGCGGGCTGGAAGTGCACGAGGATGCGGTCGAAGGAGCCGCCGATCCGCGCCGCCCGGAGGAAGGGTCGCCCGAGGAGGAACGGCACTCGGACATCGCCGTCGCCATCGGGCGGCGACATGACCGTGACGTCCTCGCCGTGCTCGCGAAGCGACTCCACCTGCACGCGAGCGTACTGGCCGATGCCGCAGTGCCGCGGCGGGTACGACGACACGACGAGCGTGCTCGTTCTTCTGATCGGGGGGCTAACGCTCGGCTTCACGCGCCGATCTCCATGCTCCGTCCGGCCTCGCTCTTGAGCCCCCGGAATCCCCTCACAGCTCCTCCACTTCGACGTCGACGGGCGTGTAGACCTCGCCGGGGTCGTACCCCTCGTGGCGGACCTCGAACGACAGCGCCTGCTCCCACACGTGGTAGATCCTCCGCTCGTCTCGGGAGTGCACCGCGACCGCCACCGAGTACCGCCCCCGGGTCATGGGCACGTTCCGGAGCCGGAACCGGATCCGCCGCTTGCCCTCGAAGGGCGCGATGTCCACGCCGAGGACGCCGCTGTTCGCCCGGAAGATCGTCCGGTTCTCGTGGTCGTAGAGGGCGATCACCGCGACGACGTCGTCCACCGGCGATGGCGACCGGACGTCGGCTTGGATGATGATGGTTTCGCCGGGCGTGACCGGCGCGCCAGGCGCATCGGCCTCCCGGATCAGATCGGTGGAAACGATCTCCATCTCGCGGGTCCCCCACTGCCGCCCCTCCTCGACGGTGTGTCGGAGGTTTTCCCGACGGAACGCACGCACGACCTCCTCGGGGTTCCCCCGTGCGTGGACCCGCCCGTGATCGAGCATCATGGCCTCGTCGCAGATCTGCCGGACCAGGTCGACGGCGTGGGTCACGAACACGATCGTGCGCCCTTCCCGCTGGAACTGCCGAACCCGGTCCAGGCACTTGCGCTGGAAGACCTCGTCGCCGACGGCGAGAACCTCGTCGACGAGGAGCACGGCGGGATCGACGTGAACGGCCACCGCGAAGCCCAGCCGGACGAACATGCCCGACGAGTAGAACTTCACTTGGTTGTCGATGAACTCCTCGAGCTCGGCGAAGGCGACCACGTTGTCGAAGATCCGGTCGGTCTCCTTGTGCGACAGGCCGAGGATCGACGCGTTCAGGTAGACGTTCTCACGGCCGGTGAGCTCGGGATGGAAGCCGGCCCCGAGCTCGAGCAGCGCGGCGATGCGGCCTCGCGAGACCACGCGCCCCTCGTTCGGACGGAGGATGCCGCCGATGATCTTCAAGAGCGTGGTCTTGCCCGAGCCGTTGTGGCCGATGAGCCCGAACATCGCGCCCTCGCGGACCTCGAGGTCGACGTCCCGGAGGGCCCAGAACTCCTCCGACGTCGTGCGGGGCCGGAGGAACCGCTGCTTGACCGATGTGGGCCGCTCGTGGAACAGCCGGAACTTCTTCCCGATCCCCGTCGCCTCGATCGCGCAGCCAGGCTTGATGGTCGCCGAGCTCGTCACAGCTCCTCCGCGAAGTCACCGGAGAGCTTGAAGAAGTGCCGCCAGAACAGATACAGGAGGAACACCGACCCGATCGCGACAGCGCCGATGACGATCGCCTCCGCACCGACGCTCGCCTGGACGAGCTGGCATTCGCGCGTGGCCCGCACCACCGCGCCGGGGCAGACCTCTCCGTAGATCGCGCGCTGGAACCCGATCACGATGTCGGCCATGGGATTCAGGGCGAGGTACCCGTACCAGAGCCAGTCGCCGTGCGCCTGCAGCCGGTCCTGGAGGAACGCGCTCGCGTACACGATCGGCGTGAACCAGAACCACGCGAGGAGCGCGAGGCTCAACAGGTGCTGCGTGTCGCGGTACCGGACGTTCAGCGCGCCCACCCACAGCGACAGCGCGCACGTGAAGATGAACAGGGCGATGAACGAGAGCGGGAGCAGCAGGAGGTTCGTCCCGATCACGAAGTGGCCCATGGCCGCCATGAAGATCAACAGCACGATCGTCTGCAGAAAGAAGTCGACGAGCGAGGCGCCGACGGAGGCGAGCGGCAGGACCTCGCGAGGCAGGTAGACCTTCTTCACCAGGTTCGCGTTGTCGACCACCGATCGCGCCGAGAGGCCCAGCGCATTGCTGAAGAAGGTCCACGCGAGGAGGCCGGACAGGAGGTACACGGCGAAGTCGGGCGCCTTGCTCTTCAAGATCACGCCGAACACGAGCGAGAACACCGCGAGGTAGAGCAGCGGGTTCAACATGGACCAGATCGCGCCGAGCTTCGAGGAGGTGTACTTGACCTTCACCTCCTTGCGGATGAGGTTCATCAGGATCTCGCGGTACGCCACGAGCTCCTTGATGCGCTTCCATGCGCTGGGGCGGGCCTCTTCCGACGTTCGGATCTCGTCGAGCTCAGCGGTCGCGTGCATCGATGAGCTCCTTGAGCGCGATATCGAGCGGCGGCATCGGCGCGATCCCGGTCTCGGCGAGGAAGAGTGACACCAACGCCGAGTTGCGCGGACGGGCCGCGGCGAGGCCGAGGTCCTCGACGTACTGTTCCTGCACCTCGCCGGGCAGCCCGGCGATGGCCTTGATCCGCCACAGCAGCTCGTGGCGGGACGCGGGATGTGGACCGGCCAGGTGGAACGTGCCGAATCGACCCGTCAGGACGAGCGGGATCAACCGCGCGGCGAGGTGCTGGACGTACGTCGGCGAACCGATGCAGTCGGCGATGGCCGCCGCGTCCTGGAGGCGTGCCAGCTTGTCAACGGCTTTCGAGACGTAGTCGTCGCCGGCGCCGAACACGTACGACGTCCGCACAACGACGTGCTCGGGGAGGACGGCGCGGATCCGTTCCTCGCCGCCGAGCTTGCTTCGCCCGTACGCGCCGAGCGGTGCGGGGGCGTCGAGCTCGTCGTACGGCGTCGCCTTCTCGCCATCGAACACGTAGTCGGTCGAGACGTGGAGCAGCATCGCGCCGACGCGGCGTGCAGCGAGCGCGATGTTCCACGGGCCGATGGTATTGGCGCGGTACGCCTCGTCCAGCCAGGTCTCGCATCCGTCGACGTCCGTCATCGCCGCGAGGTTCAGGATCGCGTCCGGCCGCACGCCGATCACGGCGCGCATCACGGCGTGATGGTCGGCAACGTCCAAGTCCGCGTGCGTGAGGGCGGCGACGTCGTGATGGCCGGGAACTTGGTCGAGAAAGGCCCTGCCCAGCCCCCCGCCGGCGCCGGTGACGAGAAGCCTCACGGCGACACCCCTTGGCGGACGCGGGTCCGGTACCAGTCCACCGTCTCCGCCAGCCCGTCATCGAACGACGTCTGCGGCTCCCAGCCGAGCGCCCCGAGCTTCGACCAATCGAGCGAGTACCGGAAGTCGTGGCCGGGCCGATCCGGAACGAATTCGATCAGGGATTCCGGCGCGCCTGCCAAGGCGCACACCCGGGCCGCCAGCTCCAGGTTGGGCAGCTCGAACCCCCCGCCCACGTTGTAGACCTCGCCGGGCGAACCCGCTTCGAGCACCGCGAGGACCCCGCGGGCGAAGTCGCGGACGAACAGCCACTCCCGGCGGTTCGTGCCGTCGCCGTACACCGGGAGGGGGAGCCGGTCCAGCGCGGCGAGCGTGTACACGGGGATGGCCTTCTCGGGATGCTGGCGCGGCCCGTACGCGTTCGTGCCTCGTGCCACCGTCACCGGAAGCCCGTACGTCACGTGGTACGAGCGACACAGCAGGTCCGCGCCGGCCTTGCTCGCGGCGTACGGGCTGTTTGGACTGAGCGGGTCCCCTTCGGTGAACCGCCCCTCCCTGCGCGAGCCGTACACCTCGTCGGTCGACACGAACAGGAGCGGTGTCGCGCCGCGCCGGCACGCCTCCAGCACCACCTGGGTGGCGAGCACGTTCGTCTCCACGAACACTCGCGAGTCGGCGATGCTTCGGTCCACGAAGGACTCGGCGGCCGCGTGGATCACGTGATCTGCCTCGGCCACGAGCGGCTCGACGAGCGACGGGTCCGCGACGTCGCCAAGCACGAAACGGAACCGCCCATCGCGCTCGTGGTTCCGGAGGTTCTCGCGGGTTCCCGCGTACGTCAGCTTGTCAAGGACGGTGACCCGCGCGTCCCCTTCGAGGAGCAGGTCGACCAGGTGCGAGCCGATGAACCCGGCCCCGCCGGTGACGAGTACGCGTGATGGGTCGGTCATGGATCCGGGCCGAGTGTACCCGCCTCACGCACGCGAACCCGCAGGTCACCTTGCGTTTTCGTGATTCCTCAGGCCCGGGCCGCGTCGCGGAGGACTTCGGCGGTGCGCCGGGCCGCGTTCTCCCATCGGAACGCTCCGACCCGGGCCGCCCCGGCCTGGACGAGACGGTCGCGGAGGGACGCATCGCGAAGCAGCCGATCCATGCCGGCGGCGATCGCCTCGACGTCCGTGGGCGGGACGAGCAGCGCGGCCTCCCCAGCGACCTCGGGGAGCGCACCCACGTCGGACGTCAGGACCGGGGTCCGGCAGGCCATCGCCTCGAGCACCGGCAAGCCGAACCCCTCGTACAGCGAGGGGTACACGAGCGCCGCCGCCCCGGAGAGCAGTGCGACCTTGTCCTCCTCGCTCACGTACCCGGTCATGACGACGCTCCTCCGGACCTGCTCGGGGAGCTTCGCCAGCGCTTCCTTGGTGGCGTCCATGCCCTCGGGGTTCCAAGCTACCCCTCCCCCGGCAAGTACCAGCGTCGGGCGGACGTCGGCGTCGACCTCGGCGAACGCAGCCAACAGCCGAGGGAGGTTCTTCCGTGGCTCGATGCCTCCCAGGTACAGGAGGTACGGGCCGTCCACCCCGAACCGCCTGCGCGCGCGCTCAATCGCGTTCCCCGATGCCGGACGGAACCGGTCGACATCGATCCCGTGCGGGATCACGACGACGCGCTCGGGCTGCACTTTGGAGAGCTCGAGCAGATCGCGCTTCGTCGCCTCCGACACGGCGATGATCCGCGTGGCCCGCGGGACCACTTCATCCAACCGCTCCAGCCACCGCCTCGTCCCGTGCGGCGCGGTCTCCGGGAACAGCTTGAAGGCCATGTCATGGACCGTGATCACGAGGCGACGGGCGTGCGTCGGGGGCGGAAGGAAGTTCGTCGCGAAGAACACGTCGAACCGCACCAGCCACTCCACCCGCGGTGCGAACCTCGCGGCGCTCCCCTCGAACAACCTTCCCGGGATGGGCGTCCGCCGCTCCCGGAAGTTCGGCCGAGCCTGGAAGAAACGCCGCGCTCCCAGGACCGCGGACGGGTTCAAGTACCACGCGAGATACGTCGAGTACGGATCGACCTCCGGCAACAGCCGCACAAGGTGCCACGCGTAGAACCCGATCCCGGTCTTGCGGTGGCCCACGGCCGGGCGCGCGTCGACCGCGATCCTCGGGCCCGACCTCACAATGGATTGCTGGTCGGCGACGGGATGTTCGCGGGCCACTCCTCGGAATGGCCGATGTACTTGAACGGCGAACCCTCGCAGTTCGTCACGGGGGGCAGCGGGTCCGGCGGCCGCGGCTTCCCCTTGAAGTCGAACACGTGCGCGAAGTTGTGCGTGTCTCGGATCCTCGGCGTCAGGTACGACAGCCCCCAGTTGTCCGCGATGAACTTCAGCGGCGACGAGAACTCGCCCTGCGCGTCGTCGATGTACCCCTTCTTGGCGTACGGCGAGATCACGAGCATCGGCACGCGGAACCCCAGTCCGATGGGATCGACCTCGGGCGGGGCGACGTGGTCGTAGAAGCCGCCCCACTCGTCCCACGTGATGAAGAGCGCGGTGTGCTTCCACGAGGGGCTCCGCATCAGCGCGTTCACGACCGAGGTCACGTAGTTGTGGGCGAAGCAGGTGCTCCACGGGGGATGGTCGGACAGCTCGAAGCGCGGCGTGATCCACGTCACGGAGGGCAGGTCGTCCTTCTCGATGTCGGTGATGACCTGATCCACCGGACGGGTGTGTTCGTGCCACAGGTCGGTATGGAAGACCTGTCCGATGCCGTTGTACGCGTTCCAGAAGTAGCCAACCTGCCCCGGTTGCGCCGAGTAGAACGCCCAGTCGATCCCTTTCTCCAGAAGCTGTTCGCCCACCGTCTTGAAGGAGAAACACGTGTCGTGCTTGGTGAGGTAGCCGTGCTCGTCGCGGACGAACACGAAGACGTCGTCGCCGACGGCGTCACATCCCCAGCTCTTGAACACCTTCTGGCCGTCGACGGTCCCGGACTTGATGTTCTCGGGGTTGTCGAAGACCCCGCCGGACTGTCCGGCGATGGCGTAGAAGTGATTCGGGTAGGAGGGCCCCAGCGCGGAAGCGAAGAAGTTGTCGCACAGCACGTACTCCCTGGCCCATTGGTAGTAGTTCGGGATGTCCTGCTCGTCAAACTGCGAATACGCGAAATAGGGTCCGTAGATGCCCACCGCGAAGCCGTCCTGCTTCCCCCCGTTCAGGTCGGCTACCGCGGAGACGTAGTCGTGCCCGAGATCGCCGGGGAGCCACTGCGGACAGTGCTTGAGCGGAACCTCCTTGCCGTCCATGACCCCGGTGGTCGAACCGTTCGCGCCGGGGAACTTCCCGAACAGGTTGTCGAAGCTCCGGTTCTCCAGCATCAGGTAGACGACGCGCTTGATCGGCCATTGCGTGTCGATCCTGCTGGCGCGGCTGGTGAGTTGGGGATACGGGCTGCCGCCCGTGCACGAGAACAGGACGCCTCCCGCGACCGCCATGGCCGATCGGGTGAGGAACTCGCGGCGGGACAGCCGTGGGTGAGCTTCTGGCAAGGCGCGGCATCGTATCAAGCAACGCAGGTCTCCAAAGCCGCGTCACCACGATATGCTCCCTGGCGCACCCGCAGTCACGAACGCGTTCGTCGATGCGAAGACTCTCGATCGGATCAATCCTGGCAGCCGCGCTGTTGGCGGCGTGCCACTCGTCGGCCACCCCGCCATCGATCTCTCGACAGGCTCCGTCGTCCACCTGCGTCGAAGGATGGTCGACGCCCTCGTCCGCGTCGCCCGACGTGACCACCGCGGTCAAGGTGATCCGGACCACGCTCGGCGTGAAGTCTCCACTCAAGGTCGTCGCCACCCGGTTCTTCTCCGGCCCGGAATCCCCGCCCCGGGAAGACAAGGCCTATCTGAAGGTGGTCGACCGGTGGTACGTGAAGGCGCAGGAGAAGGGCGACCCCTCCGTGGGCGGGAGGTTCCTGGTGGAGCGGCGGCAGTTCGGGATCGGGCTGGTCGCGGCGGCCCCCCTCGACACGTCCGGCTTCAGCTCGGACGACTGGGTGGGGTTCCAGGGCGAGCCGGGTTCGGTTCCCCAAGCCGTCGAGGGCATCCCCGGGAAGGTCGCGGCCGTGACCTATGACTTCGTGGACGGCGGGGAGGGCCTCGACATCCCCGGCCTCCCCTCGATGGTGGCCGGCTGCATGAACGGCACATGAGCGAGGTCCGATGAGCGAGATCGCGGTGGCCCCCCCCGCCGCGAGGCCGGAGGAGCCATCGCCCAAGGCGTCAGCGCTTCGCCGCGCCGCCACGTTCCTCGCTGGAGCCTCCGTGGTGATCATCCCCGCGATCATCGTGGCCGGCCTGTTCCTGTCGCTGTACATCTCGCGCCATCAGGTCATCCCCGTCGGGGCCGACACTCCCCAGTACCTCTGGCGGGCGCGACTTGCCGAGGTCGGCGGGCTGAGCGCGCTCCCTCTGCACCTCCCGAACCCCTTGAACCCCAACGCCGATCGGCCCGGGTACCCGATCCTGGCGTCGCTGTTCCACGCGGGGACCGGCGTGACGGCCTTCCAGATGTCCTACCTCGTGCCGGCGGTGTTGAGCGTCGTGATCGGGCTTGCGGGGGCCGCGTTCGCTCGCGGTGGGATGCGTGAGCCGTCGTGGAGCTTCGCCGTGTACGCGGTGCTCATCGGGGCCTCCGTGAACGTCGCGATCACCGCATACGGCTACATCGACAACCTCACCATCGACGGCGTCCTCATCGCGGCTGCGCTCATGGCGCTCCTCGCGGCGGATGGTCGGCCCGCCATCGGGGCTGGCGTGTTCCTCATGGTCGGCGCCGTGGCCATCCACTGGATCTTCGTCGTGTTGGTCGCCGCCCTCATCCTGGGGACTGCGGTGCTCCTCGTCCCGGAGTCGATCGTGGCAAGACGCGGCGGAACGAAGCTGTGGAAGACCCCGTCCGGACGGATGGCGACGATGGTCGCGGCCGCCATACCGCCCAGCCTCGCCGTGCTCTTCCTCGCGCCCGCCCGCCACGGGCCGCCGCACGGGTTGATCCACCACGGACAGGTCGGGAAGCTCGACCGCCAGCTCCCCTACTACCGCATCCCGTGGGTGTGGCCGTTCGCACTCGGCGGCGCCGTGGCCACCGCGATCCCGCCGAGGCCACAACGGATCCGGGCCCTCCTCATGCTGGGGATCTGGGCCCTCTCACCTCTCCCCGCCGTGTTCCTGTTGCACCACGGGTACAACGTGCCGTCGCAGCGGATCCTGGGGTTCGCGTACGGGATCCCCCTCCTCGCCACGGCTGCCCTCGTCGGCGTCGGACGGCTCCTCAGCGCGAAGGTCCGATGGGTGGGGGAACCGCTCGCCGCCGTGGTGGTGCTCGCGGGGATGGCGGCCGGGGTGTTCCTCGCGCACCAGGCGTGGTACTCGCGGTCGCCCTTCATGCCGACGACGAGCGTCCCGGACCTTCTGACAGCGGCGAAGTACATGGAGCACACCGAGCCCGGTCACCCGGTCGTGTTCGTGACGAACAACCCGGCGCTCCCGTGGCGGGGGTTCATCCCGGGGTTCCGGCGGCTCCGCGCGTTCGCGCCGCCGGACCACATCGGCGACATCTACATGTATCCAGGGAGACTGGCCGACGCGCTCGCGGGCAAGCCCGACGAACCGCCGGACAACACGAAGCTCGCGCACCTCTCCGCGAACGCCTGGCCGCAGCTGAAGTACGTCATGGCCCAGAACCCGACGCTCGTCGTGATGCGCCTCTATTACCCGAACTTCGACCAGGTGCGCCAGCAGCATCCGGACTGGGCGATCACCTCTCGGTTCCTCGTCGCGCGGGGGCCGCGGCCACCGGCGAGCGAGCTCCAACCCGGGACGCTCACGCTG
>JBKOXF010000029.1:0-14167 GCA_046724795.1 Actinomycetota bacterium
GCCTGATCCGCTCGCTCCGCGAGCGGGCTGCTGCCCCCCTGGACCCCCTGGTCATCACAGCGGCCCCGAGATCCCGCCGTCCTTGCGGATCCTCCAGAAGTGCACGGCCAGGAAGATCACGAGCACGAACGGCAACGCCAACACGTGAAGCACGTACCACCGTAAGAGCGTGTTCGGTCCGACCACCACGCCGCCGAGTAAGACGAACTGCGCCTGTTTCGCCACGAGCGGCACGTACCCTGCGAGCGACGTCCCCACCGTGACCGCCCAGATCGACAGTTGGTCCCACGGCAGGAGGTAGCCGGTGAACGACAGACCCAGGGTCAGGAACAGCAGCAATACGCCGACCACCCAGTTGAACTCCCGGGGCGGCTTGTACGCACCCGTGTAGAACACGCGGGCCATGTGCAGCGTCACCGTGAACACCATGAGGTGCGCGCCCCATCTGTGCAGGTTGCGCACCAGATCTCCCAGGAAGACCGACGTACGGATGTTCTGCATGTCGGCGTACGCGGTGGCGCCTCCCACGTCGGCGGCGGGCCGGTAGAAGAACATCAGGAAGATGCCGGTGACCGTCAGCAAGATGAACAGGAAGAACGACAGCCCGCCCAGGCAGAACGTGTAGGTGAGCTTCAGCCCGTGCCGTTTCACCTTCACGGGGTGCAGGTGGTACAGGACGTTGTTCATCATGGCGAGGGAGCGGTCGCGCGATGTGTCCTTGTACCCCTTGCGGAAGATCGAGCCGGGGCGGAAAACGGACTTCCACAGCTCCGTTTCCCGGACCTTGTCCAAGACCTCCATTGGCTTCGGGGGCTTAAGCCTCACTTGGTCTTGGTCTCCCTCTCTCCTTGTGAGCTACTCGACGTCGGCATCCTGCTGTTGTGACATCGGAACCGCGGCCATCGTTCGGCGGCCACTCTCTCCCTCCGGCAGGCGCGCATAGTACAGGCAATCACTGGGGCAGCGCTCGACGCACACCGAGCACCGGGTGCAGGCGTTGTCGTCGACCACGAAGATCGCGTACGCGGCCTCCGCCTCGTCGCGGACGGGCTCGGTCTGCGCGTCCTGAACGATGCCCGGGTCGAGCATGAAGATGCAGTTCCACGGGCAGACGTCCTCACAGGCCCGGCACAGGATGCACGGCTCGGGATCGAGCATGAGGTGCTTCGGCGACTTCACGCCCTGCGACAGCCAAGACGGATCGACCGCCTGCACGGCGTAATCCGTGTGGATGTCGACCTCGGTCTTGTTAAACGGCATCTAGCGGTACCCCCCGGTGCGGTGCTCGGCGCCCGTGCCCCGGAGTCGGTTCCGCCACACCTGGAGGCCGTACGCGGCTCCCAGGATCACGGAGAACGACCCCACGATGATGATCACGGCGATCAGGTCCCGGAGCTTGAGTTGCCAGAACGATCGCCACCGAAGCGTCTGGTCGGCGAAGTAGAGCCACCAGGACGGCAGGATCGCGGTGAACAGCAACGTGATGAACGCGACGACCAGGGTGGCGACCGCGGCGCTGGTCCAGGTCCACTCCCAGTTCTTCAGGAACGTCTCGAACCGCGCCACATGGGGAGCCATCCGTTCCTGCACACGCTTCGGTACCGGTAGCCTCATGGGACGAGTCGGATTCTATCGACTCGCGCCCCAACCCGCCGGAAGATCGGCTGCTCCCTACACTGGCCCGATGCTGGCCGATCTCGTACGGCACGGGTTGTCGTCGTGGTGGGCGCCCCTCCTGGCCTTCGCGGCCGGGGTGATCTCGTTCGCGTCGCCCTGCGTGTATCCGCTGGTCCCCGGCTACCTGGCGTTCGTCACTGGGAGCCAGGGCGAAGAGAACCGCCGCCCGCTCACCCCGATCCTGCTGTTCATCCTGGGGTTCTCCGCCGTGTTCACGATCCTGGGGGCGTTCGCCGGTGGCCTCCGCAGGTGGATCCTGTCGCCGGCCGGCCAGAAGACCGCGGGCGCGATCATCGTGTTCTTCGGCGTGTTCATGATCCTGTACGCGCTCCGGCTGGGGCCGGCGGGGCTGTACGCGGAGCGCCGCCCGCTCCTGTCGAAGGTCCGTCCCGGACCGGCGGGCGCGCTGCCTCTGGGCGCGGCGTTCGCGGCGGGATGGACCCCCTGCATCGGGCCGGTCCTCGGCGGGATCTTCACGATCGCCGCTTCGCAGGGCGGCTCCGCCAGGGGCGCGGCGTTGCTGTTCGTCTACTCCCTCGGGCTGGGGTTGCCGTTCCTGCTGATCGGCCTGGGGATCAACCGGGCGGTTGGCGCGCTCGACTGGGTGAAGCGCAATTACCGCTGGATCGCCGGGGTGTCCGGTGCGCTGATGGTGGCGATCGGCGTCATGCTCCTGGCCGGCGTCTGGAACAACCTGCTGCACTTCACGTTCGACTGGGGCAACAGGATCAACCTGCCGATCTGATTTGCATTTGAGGAGGGGCCACCCCTCCCCAACCCCCACCCCCAGGTGATCTGTGGTTACGGCGACGTTCCTACGCGCCGTGGGTGTCGCCGGGGCCATGGGTTCCGGGCGCGCCGGCCGCTCCGCCGTGGGCTCCGTGGGCCTGGTGCTGGCGCGTGATGTTCACGAACCATCCGACCGCTGCGAGCAGGAACACGGCCGCCCCGATCCCCATCACGACCGGTGCGAACTTGATCCCGAGGAGCGTGATGGCGGCACCCGCGGCCATCACGAGCGGCCACCAGCTCCCCGGCAGCATGTGCTCCGGCCCCAGCTCGGGTTCGGCGTCCTCGTCGACCTCGGCGTGGTCGTACGGGCCTGCGTGCTCGAGCACCGTAGAGATGTAGAGAAGCGCCACCGAGAACACGCCGAGCATCACCGCCCCGGCCAGCTCCTTCGCCACCAGCGCGTACACGACGGCTGCGATCAGGGCGAGGGCCGACAGGGCCATGAAGATCCGACCGGCAGACCTCATCCGCTCGCGCTCACTTCAAGATGTACAACGTCAGGAACAGGCCGACCCACACGATGTCCACGAAGTGCCAGTAGATGGCCGCCCCTTCGAGCGCGTAGTGGTTCTCCTGAGTGAGCTGTCCCGACCACCCCCGTGCCAGCATCAAGTAGATGAACACCAGCCCACCGGCCACGTGCGCGCCGTGGAAGCCCGTCATGGTGAAGAATGTCGTGCCGTACACGGTGTCGTGGATGGAGAAGCCGAGGGTCGCGTAGTCGTAGCCCTGCATCCCCAGGAAGACGGCACCCAGCAGGAGCGTGATCTTCAGCAACCGCATCATCGTCCGCTGGTCGCCCTGGCGGATGGCGAAGATCGCCCCCTGCATGGTGAAGCTCGACGTGATCAGGAACGCGGTGGCGATCGCGGGAAGCGGCCAGGCTTTAAGTCCTTCCTCGATGCCCGCGGGCGGCCACACCGTGGCCTGCGCTCGGACGGTGAAGTACGCGCCAAACAAGGCGGCGAAGAACACGCACTCCGAGGCCACGAACAGGATGACGCCGAGGAGGGCCGGCGGCATCGGGTCGCGCCGCGCCTCGGGGACCACGCCGGTGGGAACGGGCGCCTCGACGCTCACGTCGTCACCTCAGGCGCGGCGGCGGTGTGGGTGGCGTCGGCGGCCCGGACCCGCGCGTCGAATACGGGGCGTTCCGATCGGATGGGCGGAAGCGAGTCGAAATTCCACGGGGGCGGCGGCGACGTGGTCGCCCACTCGAGCGAGTTGCCTTCCCATGGGTCGGCGGTCGCCGTGCGCTTCTTTCGCATGGACCACACGAAGTTGACGAGGAACACGATCATGCCGATCCCGAGCAGGTAGGCGCCGATCGTGGCCAGCTGGTTCAGCGTCTCGTACTGCGGCGCGTAGTGGGCGATGCGCCGGCGCATGCCCTGCAGCCCGAGGACGTGCATCGGCATGAACGTGAGGTTCGCGGCGACGAACCAGATCGCGAAATGGATCTTGCCGAGCGTTTCGTTCAGGAACCTCCCGGTCATCTTGGGCCACCAGTAGTAGAAGCCCGCGAAGATGCCGAAGACCGCTCCGGTGAACAGCACATAGTGCAGGTGCGAGACCACCCAGTACGTGTCCTGGAACTGGTAGTCGATGGGCGGCGATCCGAGGAACACGCCGTCGATGCCGCCGATCAGGAACAGCATGAGGAACCCGATCGCGAACAGCATGGCCGTGGTGAACCGCAGGGAGCCTCGCCACATCGTGGCGATCCAGTTGAAGAACTTCACCCCTGTAGGGATGGCGATCGCCCCCGTCATGAACGCGAAGAACGGCGCGTACACGGCGCCGGTCGTGAACATGTGGTGCGCCCACACGCTGAACGAGAGCATGCCGATGGCCAACGTGGCGTAGACGAACGCCTTGTAGCCGAACAGCGGCTTCCGGCTGAACACCGGCAGGATCTCGGACACGATCCCCATGGACGGCAGGATGAGGATGTAGACCTCCGGGTGCCCGAAGAACCAGAAGATGTGCTGCCAGAGGATGGCGTTTCCACCGAACTGCGGATCGAAGAAGTGCCCTCCAAAGTTCCGGTCGATGAACAGGGCGGCGAGCGCGGCGGTGAACGCCGGCATCGACAGCAGCAGGAGCAGCTGAGTGACCAGGAACGTCCACACGAAGATGGGCAGACGGAACATGGTCATGCCGGGCGCGCGGAGCTTGAAGATCGTCACCAGGAAGTTGATGGAGCCCAGCAGGGACGACAGGCCCAGGATCAGCAGGCCCATCACGACCATGTCCATGCCCGATCCCGGCGCGGATCCGGGTGTGAGCTTCTCGCAGAGCGGCGCGTACATCGTCCAGCCGCACTGGCCCGGCTGGAAGAAGAAGGCCGAGAGCATGATCAGGCCGCCCCCCAGGAACAGCCAGTAGCTGAGCGCGTTGACGCGAGGGAAGGCCATGTCGGCCGCGCCGATCTGCAGCACCAGGATGTAGTTCGCGAGCCCGACCGTGACGGGCATCACGAACAGGAAGATCATGATCAGCGCGTGCATCGTGAACAGCTGGTTGTACCGATTGTCGTTGAACAGCGAGCTGTCGGGGGTGGCAAGTTGGGACCGGACCATCTCCGCGAGCAACCCGCCGACCAGGAAGAACGCGAGCGCCGTGAAGATGTACATCAGGCCGATCTTCTTGTGGTCGGTGGTCGTCAACCAGCTGGTCAGGCCCTGTCGCCCGTACGGCTCCGGCTGTTGGACCTCCTCGCGGACCTCGGTGACGGCCATCTAGCGCCTTCCCCTCATTTCACGATGAACGTACCGAACATGGCCGTGGGGTGCACGTCGCACTGGAAGTAGTACGTCCCCGCCTTGAGTGCGTCCACCTGGTACGTCTTGGTGGCCACCCCGTTGAAGAAGTCCCCGGGGCTCGAGGCCCCGCCCAGGCGGGTCCCGCCCTGCTTCGTGAAGATCTCGACATTGTGGGGGACGCCGGCGTCCTGGTTGTCGAACGTCAGCGTGAAGGCCTCGTTGGCGGGGGCCGCCAGGCAGTTCGTGTCGAACTTGATGCCCTTCGCCGCGATCTTCAGCTCAGTCCCGCTGGGTGAACACGTGGGCCCCTTGGCCTGTTGCTTCTCGGCGTTCGAGAACCACGAGTCGAAGTCGTCGGGGGACATGACCTGGACGGTGAAGGTCATCGCGTTGTGGAACTCGCCGCAGAACTCTGCGCACTCGCCCACGTAGGTCCCCTCCGTCCCCGCTTCGAGGGTCTGGTCGAACGTGTTCGTGCGACCGGGGACCACATCGCGCTTGAAGAAGAAGGCCGGGACGAAGAAGGAGTGGATGACGTCGTTGGTGCCATCGCCGGAGATGAGCTCGAAGTGGATGTCGCGCCCGGTCGGCAGATACAGCGTTGGCCCCTGCTCCTGGCTTTTCGCGTCCTCGGTGACGACGGGCTTGTTGTCCTTCAGGTAATCGAACCGCCACTGCCACTGGAAGCCGGTGACCCTCACGGTGAGGGCCGGATTCGAGGCCTCGGCGTTGACCTTGGTGTAGACGACGATGGAGAGGATGAACAAGATCGCGATGACGACCGAGGGGAGGGCCGTCCACAGCACCTCGATCGCCGTGTTGCCGTGGATCTGGGGGGGCAGGCCGGCGCGCTCGGCGTTGCGCCGCCGCCGGTACTTGACGATCTGCCAGATGATCGCGGCCTCAACAGCCACGAACACCACGGTCGCCATCACCAGGACGACGTTGTAGAGCTGTGCGGAGTCGTGGCCCGTTTTCGTGACCACCTTGCCGGCGCACCCCGAGAGGAGCACTGCGCCGCCGATGGCGAGGGCCGTCAGCCGCTTCCTTCCCTGGGCTCGTGGCCCGTGCCGCTGCGCCAAGGTTGCTCGGGGCTCCTGGTTCGGATCCGGCTCGGGGGCCGGGCGGCGGGATTCTAACGCGCTCGGGGCGGTTCGCCGCTCGCTCCGCGAGGGCCATCCTTCCCTGTTCGTGGGACCATGGCCGAGCCGTGATCGCGCACGTGCTGTCGGGTGCAGTGCCACCGAAGTTCTCACCGGGGGGGCTGCTCACACAATGGCAGTTGGATCCGTTCGCCCTGATCGCGATCGTTGGGGCGGGGGCGCTGTACTGGTGGGGGATCCGGCGGATCTCGGGCACGCCGCCAGCGTGGCCATGGGGTCGGATCTGGGCCTTCTACGGCGGGCTCGCCGTCTGTGTGGTCGCCTTGCTGTCGCCGGTCGACCGGTACGCGGAGGTCAGTTTCTCCACGCACATGCTCCAGCACATCCTGCTGGTGATGTTCGCCGCGCCGCTGTTCGCGCTGGCCGCGCCGGTCACGCTGGCGTTGCGCGCGGCCCGGCCGTCGACCCGTCGGCGCGTGCTGTTGCCGATCCTCCGGAGCAGGGCGGTCTCGTTCCTGACGCGCCCGGTGGTGGCGTGGCTGGTGTTCGCCGTGGTCATGTACGCGTCGCACTTCACCGGTCTGTACAACCTGGCCCTTCAGCACGAGTGGGTGCACGCCTTGGAACACCTGGTGTATCTGGCGAGCGGGGTGCTGTTCTGGTGGCCGGTGGTGGGATTGGATCCCGCACCGCACCGGATGTCGCATGCAGCCCGGATCCTGTACGTCGTCCTGGCCATGCCTCTCACCGCGTTCCTCGGGGTGGCCATCCTCTCCGCGTCGTCGCCGATGTACCCGTGGTACGCGACATTGCCGGCGCCGTGGGGTGGGGCGAACGCGTTGAGCGATCAGCAGAACGCCGGCGCCATCATGTGGGAGATGGGCGGGGGGACGTCCGTGATCGCGGTGCTGCTGGTCGCGGCGGCGTGGTTCCGCCACGACGAGGCCCGGCAGAGGCGGATCGAAGAGGAGATGGACCGAGCGTCCGGGGGACCGGTGGGACTGGGAGCGATGCCGGAGCTCTGAGGGTTACAGGCCGATCGGGATGAGTCGGTCGACCGCCACCGCGGCGAACAAGAGCGCCAGGTAGACGATGGAGTATCTGAACAACCGCATCGCGATGGCCGGCTTCGTGTCGCGCCGCAATTGGATGGCGCGGCGAAGGAAGACGGCGCCCAGCGCGACGGCGGCGATGACGTAGAGGACGCCCATGCCCGCGACCGGCCACAAGGCGATGGTCACCGCCACCAGCACGACCGAGTACAGAAGGATGTTCCACGCGGTGGCGCGAACGCCCTTCACGACGGGAAGCATCGGCACGCCCGCCGACGCGTAGTCGTTCGCGTAGCGCATCGACAACGCCCAGAAGTGCGGCGGGGTCCACACGAACACGATCGTGAACAGCAGGATCGCCGGGAGCGCGACGGTGCCGGTCACCGCCGCCCATCCCACCAATACGGGGACCGCTCCGGCCGCGCCGCCGATCACGATGTTCTGCGCGGTGCTCCGCTTGAGCCACAGCGTGTACACGAACACGTAGAACGCCAGTGCGGACAGGGCGAGCACCGCGGCCAGGACGTTCACCGTGGTGGCGAGCCAGAAGAACGACAGCGCCCCGAGGGCGTAGCCGAACGTCAACGCGCTCTCGGGAGCGACGCGGTGCGATGGAAGCGGGCGGCGACGGGTGCGGCGCATGATCTCGTCGATGTCGCGGTCGAGGTAGCAGTTGAACGCGTTCGCGCCCCCCGCGGCGAGCGCGCCTCCGAACAACGTCGAGGTCACGAGAAGCACCGATGGGAACCGGCCGTCGGCAAGGACCATCGCCGGGATCGTCGTGATCAGCAGCAACAGGATGATCCGCGGCTTGGTGAGCTGGAAGTATGCGATGGTCCGCTCGCGCAGCCCCGGTGATGGTTCAGCCGCAGTCGCGGCATCGTCTTCGGACGCCTGCCGGCTCGCACTGATCCGACGCCATACGGCGACCGTCGAGAGCGCGACCAGTGCCCCCCACACCAGCGCGGCCAGCAGGACGTGGGCAACGCGGGGCGCCACGGCGAGCCCGGTCCGAACCAAGACGCCGCCCACGGCGATCTGCACGACGAACAACGCCACGGTCACGGTCGAGAGGACGACGATCGCGCGATCGTCCCGCTGCGTGGCCCATGCCCGGATCCCGACGTACACGGTCAGCAAGCCGACCACCGCGGCCAGCACCCGGTGCACGAACATCACCGAGGCGATCCCGCCGAGCTGTGGCACGAGCTTGCCGTTCATCAACGGCCAGTCCGGGAACGCCAGGCCCGCCCCCCGCCCCCGCACGTAGGCGCCGACCAGCAGGAGCGCGAACGTGGCCGCCGCGGTGACCACGACGAGCCGGGCGAAGCTCCGGTCGGCACGGGCCGGACCCGGCGGTGCCGACTCGCGGAGCAGGAACGTTGTCGTGGTGAGCACCACCAACACGCCCGCGAGGCACATCGCCGTGGCGAAGTGCGCGGTGACGAGCGTCGCGTGCAGGTCGCCCTTCACGACGATCCCGCCGAGGATGGCCTCGGCCACGATCAGTCCGAACGCCAGGATCGAGGGGATCAGGATCGGACGCGTCTTTCGATACGACACGATCGCCGCCACGAGCAGGATGCCCACGAGGATCGTGTCGATCCCGACCAACGTTCGATGGCTCCACTCGATCAAGGCGTGGTAGTGCAGCGGCGGAAGGAATCGCCCCGGGAAGCAGCCGGGCCAGTTCGGGCAGCCTTCGCCGGATCCGGTTGCGCGCACGAGACCGCCCACGCCGATGAGCGCGAACGTCGCGGTCGTTGCGGCGATGGCGAGCTTCTGGAACCGCGTCATGGAGCGGCAAGAGTGTAGGCCCTGAGTGATACTCGCGCCGTGGCCACGCCGCCCGCGCTCGAGACGGTCCGAACACGAGTCGATCCCCTCCTGGAACGGTTCCTGTCGGACGAACGCGCCGAGATCGAGGCCGAGCACCCCGGGTTCGTGCCGCTGCTCGACGAGGTCATCCGATTCGTGGGCTCGGGCGGGAAGCGGCTCCGTCCGGCGTTCTGCTTCTGGGGCTACCGGGCCGCCGGCGGTGTCGACGAGGAGGCGATCATCCGGGTCGGCGCCGGGCTCGAGCTCTTCCACACCTTCGCTCTGATCCACGACGACGTCATGGACCGCGGCGAGACACGACGAGGGCAGCCGACGGTCCACGTCCGGATGGGCAAGGAACGGGCCGACCTCGGATACCCCGACGCGGAGCAGTTCGGGGTCTCAACGGCCGTCCTGGCCGGCGATCTGGCGTCGGTGTTGGCCGATCATCTGTTCTCGACGAGCGGATTCCGGCCGGAGCTCCTGCTCGGCGCGTTCCGTCGGTACAACCACATGCGGATCGAGGTCGCGGTCGGCCAGTTCCTGGACATCTCGAGTTCGGGTGACGAGGTGGACGAAGATGAGGCTCGGCGGATCTCCCTGCTCAAGTCGGGGAGCTACACGGCGCAGGGACCGCTCGCGGTGGGTGCCATCCTCGGCGAGGCCGGCGAGGAGGTCCTCGACGTCCTCGGCAGATACGGGGCGCTCGTGGGTGAGGCCTTCCAACTCCGCGACGACCTCGCCGGCGTGCTGGGCGCCGATCTCGAACAAGCCAAGCCCACCGTGCTGCTGGCAAGGGCGAGAGCGCGGGCCACGCCGGACGATCGGGCCTTCCTCGATCGACATGTCGGTCGCGGGCCACTCACCGAGGGAGATCGCGCCAAGGCCCTCGAGATCCTTCGCCGAACCGGCGCCATCCGGGACTCGGAGCTTCGGGTCGAGGGGCTGATCGACGAGGCCGTCTCGTCCCTCGACCGTGCCGTTCTCGGCGAGGAACCCGCCTCCGCGCTGCGGTCCATCGCTGAGGTCATGCGGACGAGCGGCTGAGGGCGCGTTGTCGGGTTTGCCGAGTCGGCCGAGGCGGAGATAGCATCCGACTCCGAGCTTGTGAAAGTTTTCACAAGCTCCCAGGGAACCGTCCCCGAGCTGGAAAGAGGCAGGGTGGCGCAAGGGCCAGCCACTGGTGATCCCGTCGACGTCCTGGTGATCGGCGCAGGTCCGGGTGGCTCCGCGGCTGCGTACTTCCTGGCCCGCCACGGCGTCGAGGTGGGTCTCGTCGAAAAGGCGTCCTTCCCCCGCGACAAGGTGTGCGGCGACGGGCTCACGCCTCGCGTCGTGAAACTCCTCGTGGAGATGGGCGTCGACACCACCGACCCGGGATTCGCCCAGGTCGAGGGGCTTCGGATCTACGGCCGTCAGGCCTCGTTGGAGCTCCCGTGGCCGGTGCTCGCCGATTGGCCCGGGCTCGGTCTCGTCCGGACCCGGCTCGACTTCGATCACCTGCTCGCGCAGACGGCGGCCAAGGCCGGGGCGAAGCTGTGGGAGCGGACCGAGGCGATCGCTCCGACGTTCTCGGACGGCTGGGTGAACGGCGCGACGGTTCGGGAGCTGGGCCCCGATGACGACAAAGACGGGCCCACGCGCACGATCGCTGCCCGGTACGTGATCGCGGCCGACGGGGCCTCGTCGCGGTTCGCCGGGCAGGCCGGAGTGCGACGCGATCCCACTCGGCCGCTGGGCATCGCGGCCCGCCGGTACTACCGGATCGCACGTCCGCAGGAGCCCTGGCTGGAGTCGTGGCTCGATCTGTGGGACGGCGAGAAGATGATCCCGGGCTACGGGTGGTTGTTCCCGCTCTCGGGGGGCACCGTCAACGTCGGCGCCGGTCTGCTGAACACGTTCACAGGATTCAAGGAGATCTCCGCGCAACAGCTGTTCGATGCGTTCGCGGGGATGCTCTCGGACTGGGGGGTATCGGAGGACACCGCGGAGGGCAAGGTCCTCTCCGGGCCCCTTCCCATGGGCATGAACCGGCAGCCCCTCGCCGTGCCCGGGATGCTCGTGATCGGCGACGCCGGCGGGATGGTCAATCCGTTCAACGGAGAGGGCATCTCCTACGCCATGGAGACAGGGAAGCTCGCGGCCGAGCTGGTCTACGAGGCGCTGGTCAGCGACCGGCCCGCGCTGGCGCATGCGTATTCGGTCGAGCTGCGGCGTCGGTACGGGCGCTACTACTTCATCGGACGGACGTTCGTGAAGGCCATCGGGAAGCCGGAGATCATGCGAACCCTCACCAAGTACGGCCTCCCGCGCGAGTGGCTGATGCGCTTCGCCATGCGGGTGATGGCGAACCTCACCGACGGTCCCACCGGCGACACGCAGGATCGGATCTTCGACGCGCTCCTGAGGCTGGCGCCGGCGCGATGACGGCCGCGACGTCCTCGCTCGGGGAGTACCTGCCCATCGTGCTGCTCGCCGGGTTGGGGTTCGTGTTCGCCGCGGCCTCGCTCGCCGTGTCCGCGTTGCTGCGGCCGCACAAGCCCACGCCTGCGAAGCTCTCGCCATACGAGTGCGGGATCGTGTCGGAGCGGGTGCCGAAGGGCGAGCGCTTCCCGGTGAAGTTCTACCTCGTGGCGATGCTGTTCATCGTGTTCGACATCGAGACGATCTTCCTGTTCCCGTGGGCGGTGGAGTTCCGGTCGCTCGGCCTGTTCGGACTGGTGGAGATGGTCGTGTTCATCGGGCTGGTGCTCGTGGCGTACGTCTACGTGTGGAAGACGGGCGGACTGGATTGGGCGACGCAACGCTCGCGGGAGATGGCTTCTCCGGCGCCGCCGGCGGAACGGCCGAGGGAGGTCGTCGGTGCCGGTTGAGCGGCTGCCGGGAGTCCAGACCGGGCGTGGGTCGGACGCGTCGGTAGAGGAGGAGGTCCGCCGGGGCGTCCTGTTGACCACGATGGACAAGGCGGTGAGCTGGGCCCGGAAGCAGTCGATGTGGCCCGTGACGTTCGGCCTGGCCTGCTGCGCGATCGAGATGATGGCGGCCGGCGCCGCGAACTACGACCTCGCCCGATGGGGCATGGAGATCTTCCGCGCGTCGCCCCGTCAGGCCGACCTGATGATCGTGGCCGGACGCCTGTCGCAGAAGATGGCGCCGGTCCTGCGCCAGATCTACGACCAGATGCCCGAGCCCAAGTGGGTCATCTCGATGGGCGTGTGCGCGTCGTACGGCGGCATGTTCACGAACTACGCCCTCGTGCAGGGCGTGGACACGATCGTGCCCGTCGACATCTACGTGCCGGGCTGCCCGCCCCGTCCCGAGATGCTGATGTACGGGATCCTCACGCTCCACGAGAAGGTCCGGACAACGGGCAGGGTGAAGTGACCGCACCGCCCATCGAGCTGCTCCGCGAACGGTTCCCGGATGCGGTCGAGGCACGCGGCGAGCTCACGCTCATCGTGGAACGCGGGGAGCTGCTCGACCGGCTGCGCGACCTGCAGCGCGCCGACGACCTGTCGTTCGACTTCCTCTCGGACGCGACTGCGACCGATTGGCCGGACCGGGAGCCGCGGTTCTGGGTTGCGTACCACCTGTCGTCGTCGTCGCACCAGCACCGGATCCGCGTGAAGGTCGGGCTCGTCTCGGATGACCCGGTCGTCCCTTCGATCGTTCCGCTGTATCCCGCCGCGGACTACTTCGAGCGCGAGGTGTTCGACCTGTACGGGATCGAGTTCGAGGGCCACCCCGATCTCCGGCGGATCCTGATGCCCGACGACTGGGACGGGCATCCACTGCGCAAGGACTACGGCATCGGCGGGGTCGGCACGCAGTACAAGGGCGCGTTCATCCCACCGGTGGACCAACGGTCGTCATGAGCGAAGCCCGGCAGGAGCCGTTCCCGGTGGAGACCGCGCCCACCATGCCCCGGGAGCGCATCGAAGGCGTCCGCGAGGAGACCCTCGTCGTGAACATGGGGCCGCAGCACCCTTCGACCCATGGCGTGCTCCGACTGGTCCTGGAGCTCGACGGCGAGCAGGTCGTGTCCTGCCGCCCTGTGATCGGCTACCTGCACACCGGCATCGAGAAGAACGCCGAGTACCGATCGTGGCAGCAGGGTGTGGCGTTCGTGACGCGGATGGACTACTTGGCCCCGTTCTTCAACGAGATGGCCTACTGCATGGCGGTGGAGCGTCTGCTCGGGATCGAGGTGCCGGAGCGCGCTCGTGTGATCCGGGTGATGCTCTGCGAGCTCAACCGCATCTCGTCGCACCTGGTGTGGCTGGCCACCACCGGGCTCGAGCTCGGCGCGATCAGCATGATGCTCTACGGCTTCCGCGAACGCGAGGTCATCCTCGACGTCTTCGAGATGGCCACCGGCCTCCGCATGAACCACGCGTACATGCGGATCGGGGGCCTGGTCATGGATCTCCCCGACGGTGCGGAGGCCAAGGTCCGGGAGTTCCTGCGGATGATGCCGGAGCGCATCGGGGAGTACGAAACGCTGCTGTCCGGCAACCCCATCTGGATCGAGCGAACCAGGGGCATCGGCGTCGTACCGGCCGACGAGTTGCTTGCGCTCGGCACGACCGGCCCGGTGCTGCGCGCGGCCGGCGTTCCCCGCGACGTCCGGAAGGACGAGCCGTACGGAGGCTACGAGCAGTTCGACTTCGATGTCGTCACGCGCCCGCAGGGTGACGTGTTCGCTCGCTACGAGGTTCGCATCGAAGAGATGAAGCAGTCGCTCCGGATCGTCCAGCAGTGTATCGATTCGCTCCCCGGTGGGCCCGTCAAGATCGACGACCCCAAGATCCGGTTCCCCGGCGACCTCGAGGTGGGGCCCGACGGCATCGGCAACTCCGAGGAGTACGTGCGCCACATCATGGAGGAGTCGATGGAGGCCCTGATCAACCACTTCAAGCTGGTGACGCAGGGGATCAGGGTCCCGCCCGGCGAGGTGTAC
>JBKOXF010000097.1:0-13235 GCA_046724795.1 Actinomycetota bacterium
CGTCAAAGGATCGCGTGCGAGGCAGTAACTCGAATCCAACTCGAACGCATCAAGGACCTTCGACATCTCCCCGAACCAGTGTCCCGACAGGTTCCCGCCCCGCGAGCTTGGAGTTCGATCCTGAAGGCTTCCGGGTCTCCCGGAGACTCGACGATGGGAATTTGGTTCCCTCGCTCATCTCGGCGGGGCCATCAACGTTCTGTCGTAGTCCAAACGCTCCCTGCCCTTGATCGCTGTGGGGTTGGAGGACGAGGCGAACGGGCCCCAGAATCGACTGGCAGACCCCCTCAGAAGCCTCTGGAAGAAGCGCCCAAGCGTGAGTGGCTTGGGAGATCACAATGTCAGTGGCGTGGCGTCGGCAGTACCTGGCTCGAACCGCCAGGGGCGTTCCGCATCGAGGCGTTGGTCGAACCGTTGCACTCTGAGCGCCGCCAAGGTCGCGTCGACGAGACATCGGCTTCGCGCGTGATCGGCGAACGTCGTAGCAGTACGCACGTCGCTTCAGCCATTGAACACCGAGCCGGCGTCGGGTAGCGACAAGCGTCTCCACCGTCCTCCCTTTTGAGTCGGCGTAGCTCAATCAATGCGGGGGCCTGCCCCCAACTCCCGCGAGCACGCGACCGGATGGGCGAACAACGCCCCACCTCATCGGCCACCACACCGCGTGCGAGACTCAAAACGAATGGGCCTAGGCACGGCACTTCGTGCCTGATGCCTCCATTCGAGAATAGAATCCACATGGGATTCAGTCGGCCGGTGACCCACGAGTTCGTGTGCGGCGCCAACCCGTAGTCAGAGAGTTCTGGCCGTGTCTCAGTCGTGCCCGGTCTCGGAAGCTGGGAGCCACTCTGGCCGATCGCGGGGGTCTTCCGAGATTTCGATGACGGGCGAGGCTGGCGGCGATCCCTCGGGGCGCCCCGGAGCTTCGCCCGACACGTCTTGGTAGGTCGCCGCGTACATCGATTCCAAGTTCTCGAGCTGTTCGTGCAACTCAGTCATCGAGCGCTGAATCGGATCGAGCGCGTCTCGAAACCGGCTCGGCGCTTCGCCGATCGCCAGTCTGGCCGCCTTCGTGGCATCTCGTATCGTCCTGGCCGATCGGTGCCAGCCGGCAAGCTCCGCCATCTCGGCCGTTACGCTGGCCCTCGTTTGGGCGAGCTCGTCAAGTTGCCGGTCGAGCGTCTCTTTCGCCCGGCGAAGGATTCCTCCAGTGGCCTCCTCGGCCCTCTCCATCACCCCCCTGGCCTCGTCCCAGACGTACTCGAGGGACAGGTCGTGGGGCTGCCGCGCCGTCGACGCGGCATGTGCAGCTCTTTGCAAGTCGGCGATCTTGTCGTCTTTTCGGACGAGCACTTCTTTCAAAGCGGCGAGCTCACTGCTCTCGCGATGGAGGGCTTCCCTCAATGAACCGACCTGTTCGCCTTTACGACGAAGTGCTTCTCTCAGGGGCAGGATCTCCTCATCCTTGCGCCGGAGCACGTCCCCGAGTGAAGCGACCTCTTCGTCTTTGTGGCGAAGCGCGTCTCTCAGGACCGCCACCTCTTCGTCCATTCGGTCGAGATCGGCCTGCAGCGTCCCGATGTACGCTTCGAGGCTCATTTGCTTCGTGTGGGCATCCTGCATCCGTCGCTGCACCTCTGACATGACCTCCTCGCGCTCGAGCAGGAACTGGCGGACGTCGTGCGGGCGGTAGCCGAACACACTTCGGCGGAGTGGGATGGAGTCCGTGCTCATGTCCGCTCCTTCCATTCGTTGTCCAGAGGCGCCCCGATTATGGCCTCAGGAAGTCGCGGTTCAATCACGTGGAAAAATGACAACGGCGACGAGTTGGGTATGGTCATCTCCGATCCTTGACCGTCACCGATTCCGCCGATCCATCGGCCCTTTTTAGTTCTTTTGACGTAAGCGTACCTCTTGTGCCGGCATCGGCTGGGTGGCTACACTGCCTTCCATGTCCGCCTTCCCCACCGGGTCCCCAGCCTCGAGCCACGCGCTCTCGAACGGTTCAAGAGTGACTGGCCGAATGGAGCAATGACTCTCGGAGCGGTCATGAGGATCATGGAGCGAACGCTTGCGTGAGGCTGAGGACATCGTGCTCGCCAAGGGCGCCGCCGCGCGGCGTCCTCGCACGTCGTCTCGACGGGGCACCGAGCCGGTCCGGGTCGTCATCCTGATGGGCAAGCGGATGGCCCGGGAGGGGCTGAGCTACGTCCTGCGGGCTGATCCTCACATCGAGGTCGTGGGTGAGTCCGAGAGCCTCGACGAGGCGCCGGCGGTCCGGCCCGACGTCGTGGTCGCCTGCGTCGATTACCCGGAGACGGGCCGCCCGGAATTCGCCAGGCGCCTCTCCGCCCGGTTCGGCAAGGCTCGGGTGTTGGCCATCGCGTCGGCACTGGACCGGGGCGTGCGCGACCGAGCTCGGAAGGTGGGTGCGAGCGGGCTCTCCTTGATGACGAGCCCCTCCGCGGACCTCACCGCGATGGTCCTGGCCGTCGCCGGGGGCCGGGATGTGCCGCTCCCGACGGACGAAGCTTCAACCAAGACGAAGGCCCGCGTGCCCACGGATCCGGAGCCGGAACCCGATCGGTTGCTGCTCGCGCAGCTTACCCCTCGGGAGCGCCAGATCCTCCGGATCGTCGCGGAAGGGAAGTCCACTAACGAGGTCTCCCGGGAGCTTGCGATCAGCGCGCTAACCGTGCAGAGCCACGTGAAGAGCATCCTGGCGAAGCTCGGGGTCCACTCGAAGATCGAGGCCGTCCGCCTGGTCCTTCAGTTCGGCGAGGCCGGCATCTCTGGGCTCGGCGATCCGAAGGCGGGCGATCGGCGCAAGCGGAGCATCACGGGCCGCCGAAGCTGATTTCATCATCGCCCTACGAGTATCTACGTAGCCGACCCGTCCGGATTGTCTAGTACGAAGTGACTACCCTCGACTACCCAAATTAGGGTTGCTTAATCTGGGTCGGGCTAGGACACTTTGTGCCAGACGTCCGCTGTTGGGGATATCTCTGGATCGCCTGTCGAGGCTACCTCTGGGGGGATCGTCTGTGAAGAAGTCGAACTACGTAGTCCACACCCAAGGCCGGAATGTCAGACTTCGGGTGTTGTCGTCTCCCGAGGGCGAATCCCGTTCCGACAAGATTCGGGTCGTCGTCGTGGACGACCATCCGCTGCTTCGGGACGCCGCCCGCATCGCCTGCGAGGGCGAGAACCGGATCGAGGTCGTGGGCGAGGCGAACAGCGGGCCGGGAGCACTCGAAGCATGTGCCACCTGCCGGCCGGACGTCCTGGTCCTCGACATCGGCCTGCCCGGCATCGACGGCGTCGAGGTGGTCCGCCGCCTCAAGGCGTCGGATTCGCCCACGCGGATCCTCATCCTGACCGGATCCGAGGATCCGACGGCTCTGTTCGAGGCGCGCAAGGCGGGCGTCGACGGCTTCATGGAGAAGGACGGGTGGATCGGAGACCTTCCGCGAGCGATCGAAGCCGTGCACGACGGAACGTGGAGCTTCTCCGCCCAGCAGCACCAGACGTCGAACCTCGAGCTCCTGCGCCAGGTCGCATCGGCGCGGGAGCGGTCCCGCGTGGCGTCGTCGTTGACGCCCCGCGAACTCCACGTCCTTCGGCTTCTTGCCGAGGGCGCCACGAACCGACAGGCGGCGGCTCGGCTCGGGCTGTCGCAGCGGACCGTCGAATCGCACATCGCGAAGCTGTATCGCCGGCTCGGGGTCAGCACCCGCGTGCAGGCCGTGGTCCAGGCAACCCGACTCGGGATCCTCCGGACGGGCGAAGAGTTCAAAGTGGGGGCGGCGATGGCCCGGTCCCACTAGCGGGGGGCCCGATAATCTCTCGCGGGTGAAGGTTCGGGTCGGATTCGGCCTCGGCACGACCTCGTCCATCGGACTCGACGGAGAGCGGTGGCGCTCGATCGTCGACGCGTGCGAGGAGCTCGGGTGGGACTCCATCTGGTTCTCGGAACGCATCTCGATGGACGTTCCCGATCCCCTCGCGCTGATGGCGTTCGTGGCCGGCCGGACCCACCGGCTGAAGTTCGGGCCCAGCGTCCTGGTGCTGCCGGGGCGGAACCCGGTGCAGCTGGCGAAAGAGCTCGCCACGATCGACCAGCTCTCCGGAGGACGGCTGGTCGTGGCGTTCGGGCTGGGGGCGCCGATCCCCGGCGACCGCGAGCTGGTCGGCCGGGACCCGAAGGAGGCGGCGTCGCTCGTCGATGAGGCCGTGCCACTGATCCAGCGGTTGTGGAACGAGGACGGCGTCACGCATGAAGGTCGTCACTTCCACGTCCGAGATCTCACGCTCCGGCCCCGGCCGGTGCAGGAACCACGTCCGGACGTCTGGTTCGGGGGGCACTCGGGTCCTGCGCTGCGCCGGGTGGGACGGATCGGTGACGGGTGGCTGCCGTCGTTCGTCACCGCGGCCGAGTATCGGGCCAAGGCCGACACGATCCGCGAGGTGGCGGCGGAGCACGGCCGCCGGATCGACGAGGAGCACTACGGGGTGCTGGTGACATACGTGCCCCACGACGCGGTGATGGACGCGGGGCCTATCGTCGAGGCGTTCTCGACGCGGCGCCCCGACGTGGATCCCGAGGACGTCATCGCTATCAAGGGGCCGGAGGAGCTTCGGGAGAAGCTGGTGGCGTTCACGGAGGAGGGAGCCAGCAAGTTCGTGGTGGTTCCGCTGGTGTCTCCCCGGGACTGGGCCGCTGAGCTCGCGCTGCTCAGGGAGACGGTCGCCGTGCCCCTCGAGAACTGATAGCCGCGGCTCCACGACCAGGCCGGCCGGGTCGGCCATGATTGCGCGGTCATGGGGTGGCGGAGGATCGCCGGGATCGTCGCGTTCGCGATTTGCGCGGTCGCGCTGGCCGTGTCTCTGCTCACCTTCCCGTGGAAGAAGGGCGACACCATCGGCGCGACCTACGTCGTCGCCGTGGCCGTGGGGAGCGCCGCGCTGCTGTGGGGGATCGCGCTCGTCGTGAGCAGGTGGCAACGGTTCGCCATGGCGTTCGCCGCCGTCGCCACCGTCTACGCCGTGTTCCTGGCCTGGGCGTTCATCCGGCTCCTTCCGGCCTGACCGGGCCCTCGGTCACCACCACGGGCTCGTGCGGGTTTCGCTCCTGACCGAACGCCTCGGCGAGCCCGGGCCGCTGTCCGGTCGTGATCCACGACGCCAGCAGCTCCCCCGCCGCGGGGGCCGCGAGGATGCCCGTTCGGAAGTGGCCGACGTTCGCCCACGCGTTGTCGAGGCCGGGGACGCGGTCGATCAGCGGGAGCTCATCGAAAGTCGACGGGCGGAAGCAGGTCCATCGATGGGCCACTGCGAGGTCCTTCGTCCCCGGGAGGATCCGGTGCAGCTCGGCCACGATGGTGGCCACGATCTCGTCCCGGACGTCGGGCTCGTGATCCTCGAGCTCGAACGTGCCCCCCACGACGACGTGTCCTTCGGCGATCTGCACGAGCCCGACCACGCCGGCGGGCAGTGTCCGGAGACGGAACGGCCCGGGCTCCGTCGCCAGCATGTGGCCCTTGACGCGGCGCTGCGGCGTCTGGAGCCGCTCGGTGGTGGAGGTGGCGAAGACGACCGCGCCCGGCGACAGGTCGCCGTGCGACGTCCGAACACGGGTGACCTGTCCGTTCGTCGTGTCCATGTCGAGCATCTCGACTCTGCTCGCGACCTGCCCCGCCCGGCGGGCCAGCTCGCGCGCGAACGCAAGCGGCGGCACGGCCCCCTGTCGGGGCAGATGCACCGCATGCTCCACGTCGCCGAACTCCGGCTCGAGCTCACGCGCGGTTGCGCCGTCGACGAGTCGTCCTCCTGCCCGTTCCAAGAGTTCCTTCGGCGGGACGATCGGCAAGGCTACGAGCGAGTCGATCGTGCGGAACCCTGCCGCGCCGTCAAACTCCCCGTCCAGCTCCCGGTGGAGCTCCAGGCCCCGCGAGGTCAACTCGATGAAGGGGTCCGGCTTCAGCATCGCGTGGATGGCCGGCGTCAGCGTCCCTGCCGCTCGGCCCGAAGGGCCGGACGCCAGCCGGTCGCGTTCAACGACAACGACCCGTTGCACACCGGCTCGCCGGCAGAACATCGCGGTGGCCAGCCCGGCCACTCCGCCCCCGACCACCAGGACGTCGGGCGTCGGGTCGAGCCGAGCCGGGGGGCCGGGATCGAGGACGCCGCGGTCGTCGTCGGTGAGGAGCGTGTCCCACAGCGGCCCGTCCACGGCCGCGAGCCTACCGTCGGCCGCTGTTACGCAACGCGGCCGGGGCTGCCGTCGGGCGCCGAGTACGGCAGGCCTTCCTTCGCCCACCCCTCCATGCCGTCGCGCACGTTGTACGCGTCGAACCCTCTGGCCCGCAGCATGAGGTGGGCCAGCTCGCTTCGGTTCCCGGATCGGCAGATCACCGCGACCGGCTTGCTCTGGTCGATGTCCTCGATGCCCTTCCCGGCCATCAAGTCGTTCAGCGGGATGTGGACGGCACCCTCGATCCGACCCGCCTCCCACTCGTACGGCTCACGGACGTCGACGATCTGGACGTCGTCCTTGCGCTCGTAGACGCCGCGGGAGGATTCGAGCTCGCTCACGCTTCTACGTTAGCAAGGGCGCGCTCGAACGCCGAATGCGTGAGCTCGTCGAACAGCACGAACCGAACCTCGCTGACGTTGGTGTCGGCGTTCGTGACCGCGCCGATGGCGACCGGCGCGGCCTCGTCCACCGGGTAGCCGTACACGCCGGTGGAGATGGCGGGGAACGCGATCGTGACCGCGCCGAGCTCGTCGGCCACCCGCAGCGATTCGGTGTGACAGCTCGCCAGCAGATCGGAACGGTCCTGGGACTTCGCGTACACCGGCCCTACGGTGTGGATCACCCATCTCGCCTTCAGGTTCCCGGCGGTGGTTGCCGCGGCCTGTCCGGTGGGGAGGCCGCCTCCGTACTGTTCGGCTCGCAGTTGCCGGCACTCATCGAGGATGGCCGGCCCGCCCTTGCGATGGATCGCGCCGTCCACGCCGCCTCCCCCGAGGAGGGAGGAGTTCGCCGCGTTCACGATGGCGTCGGCGTCCTGCTCAGTGATATCCCCCCGCACCAGGACGATCCTCGGTCCGGTCATGCGTGCCCGCGTCACCTCCCAGCGGCCGGCCGGGGCGGTTGATCTCGCCGAAGGACTGCTGGTACCGGGCGATGTTCTCGTTCAGAACGCCGAGAACGTCGAGCATCACCGGCGGGGGGATGCGCAGGCGCGCCACGACCCGGCACGGGACCTTCATCCCGGTGTCGGTCTGTTGCGACGGCTGCGTCGCGGCGAAGTCCATCGTGAACTCGAGCGGCGTGTGCCACACGGAGAGGAAGTTCGCGTACGCGCCCGGCTCGAGCTCCGGTGGGATCTGGATCTCGAACGCGGTTTCCTGCTGCTGAGGGCCCTGCGGTTGGTTAGCCATGCGACCGAGCCTACTGCCGATTCATCGCGGCCGGGTAGGGGACGAGGGCGATGCTCGGGTTCGGTCCGTGCACGTCGCGTGCGACGCCGAGTGCGTCCTGGACCGACGCCGTCGGCTCGAATCCCACGTGGCGCACGACCTCCGGCGACTCTGCCCCGGCCACCACGACGCGCCCAGCGTGCCGCAGTCGCTTCAGTGGATAGATCGCCATTACCGGGTGCGTCGGGTGGAACCCGAACCCCGTTCGGTACTTCGCGATGTAGTCCTCCCGTTGGGCGAGCTCCGGCTCGAACAGCTGGCGGGCCTCGTACGGATCGTGGGTCACGGGCAGCACGCGATCCCACACCTCCCGGTACGACGGGTGGTGTTCCTGGTCCCACCGGTCCGGGCACGGTGTGGCCAGGATCACGGTGCAGCCGGGCTTGCCGAGAGCCTCGATCATGCCGCCCAGGTACCCGAGCCCGGTGGAGATGAGCGTGAGGATCGGGTTCGTGAAGCTGAACGCCGCGTACGGGCTCCAGTCCGGGACCCCGTACACGACCACGTCGACCTTCTCGTCGAGGAGCGCGCGCCGGGGCGGTTGGTGCGCGCGGGTCACGTCCAGGACGACCCGTCGGCAGGCGTCGGTGTTGCCTGCGACGATCCGATGCACCTGCAAGGGATTCGCCAGCAACGTCTCCAACTTGAAGATTCTGTTGCCCCCGAGCTTCTCGACGACCAATGCACCCATCGCGTCGAGGATCTCGTGCATCCGATTGCGATCGATCGACATGGACATCGTGTCGGGGTCGTGGTGGGAGCGGATCGATCGGTATGACGACAGCCCGACGCACATCGACTTCCAGCCGCCGGAGAACCCGCGCGTGGTCGACGCGTTCACGTAGATGGTGAGGTCGGATTCAGTGGCGTGTTTGCTGATGTCGACGGGGTGTCCCTGGTCCGTCTCGCCGAGGTGCTCGAGACCCTCGGGATCCTCGGCGTCGTGGCAGATGAGCCGTCCGTTGGCTGCGAACCCGCGCGCCAGGTCCGCGCCGATGAGCTTCGCCAATTCATCCCGGGTGAACTGCCGATGCAGCGCGTTCGCGCAGAGCAGCGTCACCCGGTCGCGCGCGACCCCAGCCCTTTCGAGCGTCTTCAGAACGATCGGGATCGCGGTGGACCACACGGGCGCGTAGCAGGGGACGGTGGGGTCGTCGAACGCGATGGTGACTCGCCGCGCGCCACGTGCCGCGTCCACGAGCGGCGGCGACTCGAGTGGCTGTTCCAGCGCCTCGCGGACCGCCTGGGCGAGGTCCGGAACGGGGTGGAGCGGCAGCGACAGCCCCGGCGAGGCCAGGTGCGTGTCGTCAGGCAGATCCGCCTCGACGAAGCCCTCCCCGAACACCAGCCGCTCCCGCACGGCTCGACCCTAGCGCCCCTCACTTCACGTCGCGCGTGGCGAAGAACGCTCCCGCCGCGGCGAGCGCACCCACGGCGTACAGGGCCAGGACGATCCCGGCGCCAACCGCGGAACGACCTGCGATATCGAAGTCTGATCGCCCGGTGACGAACACGATCGAGTTCCCCACGAGCAGCCACCGGCGGATGCCCGGGAAGATGTTGCCGAGGAGACCGCCCTCGAGGATCGCGAGGTACACGAAGGCGACGCCCAACGCGAACGCGGTATTGCGGCCAGCCGAGCCCGTGGCGAAGCCGAACGCCGCCGCAATCGCCGCGAGGGCCGCCGCTCGCAGAACGAGGCCGGCCACACCGCGGATCCACTCGGCGTTTACCCCCACCGTTGTGCCGTGGGAACCGGCCGGGATCAGGCTCACCGCGATCAGCGACTGGAAGACGACGAACATCGTCGCCGCGACGAGCATCACGGCGAGCGCCTTGGAAACGAACACCCGGCCCCTGTGTGGCTCCCAAGTGAGTGTTGTCATGATCGTCCCCGCCCGCCACTCTGCGCCGATCATGGTCGCGCCGAGCACCCAGCTCGCCAGGACGAACGGGACCGTCGTGCTCCCGAGTAGCCCCTTCACGTCGGTGTAGGCGAACGTTGCGTCGTTCGAGAGGAACTTCGCGAGCGCGCCGGCCGCGATACCGAGCACCGACGCGACGACGAACAATCTGACCACGCGGCGGGCCGCGATCCTGCGGAGCTCCACCACGAGGAGCGCGGTCACCTCTCGTCTCCCGGATCGGCGGTCATCTCGAGGAACACGTCCTCCAGGGTCGCCTCCTGCGGCCGGAGCTCCGAGAGGTAGAGCCCGGCGTCGGCCAGGACGCGGGTGACATGCGCCCCCTCCGTCTCCTGCGCGTTCACCTCGAGGTGGTCCTCGGTGATGGTCGCCTCGATGCTCGCTTACCTGAGGACCTCGGCACCCCGCTCGAGCTCGTCGAGCCGAACGACCAACCCGGTGGGGCGACCCCGCGCCAGCACCTGGCGAACCGATCCGGTGGCGATCGTCCGGCCACGCGCCACGATGGCTACCCGATCGCAAACGGCCTGGACCTCGGACAGGATGTGGCTCGACAGGAACACCGTGCGGCCCTCCGCGGCAAGGCTCCGGAGGAGCTCTCGGACCTCCTTGATCCCCGCCGGGTCGAGCCCGTTGGCCGGTTCGTCGAGGATCAGCACAGCCGGGTCCTTAGGAGCGCCGCCGCGATCCCGAGCCGTTGTTTCATTCCAAGCGAATACCGGTGCACGAGATCGCGCGCGCGGTCCGCGAGGCCGACGCGCTCCAGCACGTCGTCGACGGCCTTCGGCCCGATGCCGTCGATCCGTCCGAGGAGCTGGAGGTTGCGCCGTCCCGAGAAGCCCGGGAACAGGGCCGGAGTCTCCACGATCGACCCAACATTCGGGATGACCCTGGCGAGCTCGGTGCGGGTGGCCGCGCCGAGCAGCGACGCCCGGCCTCCAGAGGGCTGGATCAACCCGAGTAGGCAACGGATGGTAGTCGTCTTGCCTGCTCCGTTCGGGCCGAGGAACCCGAAGACGCCGCCCTCCGGAACGTCCAGGTCGAGCCCGGCCAGGGCGCGAACGACCCGGCCCCGGAGCGTCCGGTATTCCTTGCGCAACTCTTCAGTCTCGATGACGGCCATGCCCGATCGCCCCGGTCAACCCTAGTGGCGGGGTGGAGACGACGCCTCGTCATCCGCATCGGGGCTACCGATTTCGATCTCACGAGCAGGGTATCCGGTGCGTTTTATCCTGTGGCGCCATGGCCAAACCCCCGATGTCCGAGGCGGAGCGCGCGCTTGCCAAGCGCGATCCGGTGATGCGCGGGCTGATCCGTGCCGCCGGCCCCAGCACGTTGCCCACCCGACACGGGCGCGACCACTTCGGTGCGCTGGTCGAGGCGATCGTGTACCAGCAGCTCGCCGGCAAAGCCGCGGCGGCCATCCACGGCCGGTTTGTCGCCCAGTTCGACAGCAAGCGGATCACGCCGGAGGCTGTGCTGGCCGTCGGCCACGCCCGCTTGCGCACCGTGGGACTGTCCGAAGCGAAGACCCTCGCAATCCTCGACCTGGCGTCCAAGGCCTCCGACGGCACCGTGCCGCTCCGCTCGATCTCTCGCTACGACGACGACACGATCGTGGAGCGGCTGTCGTCGGTGCGTGGGATCGGCCGGTGGACCGCGGAGATGTTCCTGATGTTCCAGCTCGGCCGGCCCGACGTGTGGCCGGTCGACGACTATGGCGTCCGAAAGGGCTACGCGTCGGCGTACGGACTGAAAGAGCTGCCGAAGCCGAAGGAGCTGATGTCGCTGGGGGAGCGGTTCCGCCCCTACCGGAGCACTGCGGCCTGGTACTGCTGGCGCGTCGTCGACACCATCACCCCTGGCTGAACCTCAGCCTTTGAACCCGTGCGCGGCCGAGCAGCCTCGGAAGCTGGTGTTGCCCAGGAACTTGGCGATCACGCGGTACGTCCCGTGCGGCTTGCCGAACCAGACGGTGGTGTATCTGGCATCGGGGATCCCGTCGCCGTCGAGATCTCCGGCTTTCGCGAGCGTGACGCGGTGGCGGCCGACCCGCACGAACACGCCGTTCTTCTTCTTGAACAGGCTGACCGTCAGATACGTCGCCGCAGCCGACGGCGAGAACCTGCCGCCGGAATGGACAGACCCTCGGCTCAGGTTCCCTGAAACGCGGACTCCGGTGTCGTCGTTCTTGATGAGTCCTCGGCCCTTAGCTGTCGAGATGTATGCGCCGATCGGCTTCGAGAGGGTCACGTACATAGTCTCGTCGCGTTCGAGGAACTTGTCGCCGACGACGCGCACGGGGATCGTGCCCGACGTCTTGCCGGCCGGAACAGTGAGCTTTCCGGACGCCTGGACGTAGTCGATGCTCGGCGCGGCGGTCCCGGCCGCCGTCGCATAGCTCACGGTCACGTCATTCGACGACGTGTCGGACATGGTCACCTTGAACGAGAGGGTGCTCCTTCCGGTGGTTCCCTCCCGCACGCTGGCATTCCCGATCGAGACGTTGGGGCGAGTCCTTCCACCTCGGTACGGCTGCGCGGCGTCGTTGTCACTGTTGGTCCCCGAAACGTTGTTCATGCCGCTCGGCGGAGGGGTTGTGGCGCGAGAGGGCACGGGACGCAGCCCTCCGATGAGGACCATGGAGGTGACCAGCATCGCGACGGAGATACGTCGGCCGGCCGATGACATCGCCTCGGCTCTCGTCACTGGACATGCATCGTCAGGGCTAACGGGCGCTTTGAGAGTGGCACGACAACTCTCGACGAAGGACCATGCGAGGAGCCCCGTTCGGGGAGCGTGGTCCCATCCGGAGGCTAGACCGTCTGGGCATCGCCTCAGGCGACGCCCGTGATCGAGACCCACGCCCGGCTCGTAGCCGAATCCATCGACCCCCGTGTCAACCCGTGGGACCCTTCGGGCGTCTCGTCATCGGGGATGGAGGGGACCGGGGCTGGACGAGGGAGACATCCGGGAGTTCCTGCGGACTCGGTATCCGCGGTTGGTCGGTGCGCTGTCTCTCGTGTGCGGGAGCCGGGCGGCGGCAGAGGATGCCGTGCAGGAGGCGTTGGCCCGGGCCTGGGAGCAGGAGGAACGCGGCCGACGGATCGAGTCGCTCGAGGCATGGGTGACGAGAGTGGCGATGAACCTCGCGAGGAGCAGGTGGAGGCGGTTGCGGATCGAGCGTCGGCAGGCGCAACGCCCGATGAACGTTCCCGAGCCGACCGGCGACGCGATCGATCTCCGGCGAGGACTCGCGCAGCTCTCGCCACGCCAACGTGAGGTCACGGTGCTGCGCTACTACCTTGACCTCGACGTGACCGAGATCGCATCGCTACTCGGCGTCAGCGAGGGAACCGTGAAGACGCAACTCCATCGCGCTCGCGCCTCGCTCGCTCGCGCGCTCGGTGGACAGGAGCTCGAGGAGGCAAACGACCATGCCTGACCTCGACCAGCGCATCCGCTCGGGGCTGGACCGTCTCTCGGTGCCCGTTGAACCGCTGGATGGATTCCAACGGATCGCCGCGAAGAAGCGCCGTCGTCGCGTGATGCGCCGCGCGCAAACCACGGCGCTCCCCTTCGTGGCCCTGGTCGTGGCAGCGGTATCCACGTTCGGTCTGGTCCGTGCCTTCCACCGGAGTCCCCCCACGACCACTCCGGCGGGGTCGCCGGTTGCCAACGGGCGGATCGCCTTCGTCATCGGCGAGGGCGCAAGGGCCGAGGTCTACACGGTGGAGCCGGACGGCTCGGGGATGACGAAGCTCGTCGACGGTCGAGACCCGGCCTGGTCCCCCGATGGGACCCGGATCGCGTTCCGAACGGGGG
>JBKOXF010000066.1:0-10310 GCA_046724795.1 Actinomycetota bacterium
GATCAGGCCCGCGTCGGAGCGCGGCCGATGGAAGACCTCGCTGGCGATGGCCGGCGCGAGCGTCGTGAGCGGATCCACGGCCAGCGCCAGCACAAGCGCCCCGAGCAGCAACAGCCGCACGCGAGGGCGCCGCCACGCGTACACGAGCGCGTCCCTGACCGAGCGCGATTCGGCGTGCGCTCGCGGCGGGCGACGGAACGTGATGAGCATGAGCGCCCCGATCAGCGCGAGGAACGACAAGCTGTTGAGCCCGAACGCCAGTCCGAACCCCGCCGCGGCCAGGAGCGCCGTGGACAGCGCCGGCCCGATCACCCGCGCCACGTTGAACGTCACCGAGTTCAGTCCTATGGCCTCACCCAGACGCCGCGGCTCCACGAACGCGGGCAGGAGCGCCTGTGACGTGGGGATGGCCACGGCGTACTGAACGCCGACCAGCGACGCGACGGCGATGACGATCCCGACGTTGGCGTGTCCCGTCGTCACCACGATCGCGAGCGTGCCCGTCGCCACCATGGCCAGGACCTGGGAGGCGATGAGGAGCCGCCGTCGGTCGAACCGGTCGGCCAGCGACCCGCCGGTGAGGGACAGCAGCATCACCGGGACGAACACCGCGGCTTGCGTGACGCCCACCATGAAGGACCGATGGGTCAGCTTGAAGACCAGGACGCCCTGCGCCACCGATTGCAGGAACGTGCCGGAGTTCGAGATGAGCTGGCCGGTGAAGAACAGCCGGAAGTTCCGCTCACGCAGCAGGCTTCCGCGGGGCTTCTGCGCATCGGGAGCCTCTGGAGCGGCCTCGGACGCGACGGTCTCGGGGGCCTCCATCCGCCCCGGAGCCTACTGAGTCAGGAGAGCTTCCGCCCCTTCGCCCACTCGTCGAGCAACCGGAACGCCTCATCGCGCTCGATGGGTCCCCGATCCATGCGCAGCTCCATCAGGTACGCGAGCGCTTCCCCCACGGCCGGACCCGGCGAGATCCCGAGGTGCTCCATGACCTCGTTCCCGTCGATCGGCGGACGCAGGGCCTGCAGGTTCTCCTGTTCGGAGAGCAGCGCGATCCGTTCCTCCAGGTCGTCCTGCATCGCCTGGAACTGCTTGGCCTTGAACCGGTTGCCGGTGGTGACGTCGGCCCGAGTGAGCTGGTTGAGGTCGTCGAGCAACGGCCCGGCATCGCGGACATAGCGCCGCACCGCGCTGTCGCTCCAGCCCTCCCCGTATCCGTGGAAGCGAAGATGCATCTCGACGAGCTTCCGCACGTCCTCGACTTCGTGGTTCGGGTATCGCAGGGCTCGCAGCCGCTCCTCGGCCATCCGGGCGCCGACCACCTCATGGTGGTGGAACTGCACCCCGTCGGCAGTGATCTGCCGGGTCCTGGGCTTCCCGATGTCGTGCATGAGCGCGGCCAGGCGAAGGCGAAGCCGCGGCTCGGTCCGTTCCACCACCGCGTACGTGTGCCGCAGCACGTCCTTGTGCTGGTGCACCGGATCCTGCTCGAGCTGCAGCGCGGAGAGCTCCGGCAGGAACTCGTCGGCGAGCCCCGTTTCCACGAGGAGCTCCATGCCGAGCGCCGGCCGAGGGGCAAGCAGCAGCTTGTTGAGCTCGCCCTGGATCCGCTCGGGCGACACGATCTCCATGCGGTGGCGCATCGCGCGGATCGCTTCGACCACCCGCCGCGCCGGCGACACTTCGAGCTGCGCCACGAACCGGGCCGCCCGAAGCATCCGCAGCGGGTCGTCGGAGAAGGCCACCTCCGGATCGAGCGGTGTATCCAGCCGCTTCACCGCAAGGTCTCGCACGCCCCCGAACGGGTCGAGCAGCTCGCCGCCCGGCAGCCGGATGGCCATGGCGTTGATGGTGAAGTCCCGGCGAGACAGGTCCGTGCGGATGTCCTGGCCGAACGTCACGCGGGGCTTGCGCTCGTCCTCGGGGTAGACCTCCTCGCGGAACGTCGTGATCTCGAGCTTCGCGTCGCCCTTGCGAGCGCCCACCGTGCCGAACTCCACCCCCTGGAGGTAGTGACGATCGGCCCAACCTCGGAGAACCTCCAACGTCTCCTTGGGCTTCGCGTCCGTGGCGAAGTCGAGCTCCGGACCGGTTTGGCCGAGGAACCTGGCGCGGACCACGCCGCCCACGAGATAGAGCTCGAAGCCGCGCGCATGGAACCGCTCGCCGAGCTCGGCGGCGAGCGGATCGACGGGAAGGCGTGCGCCCTCGGCGACGGGAGGGTCGGGCATGACGGCTAAGGATAGGCCCCCGGTCCGACCGGGCAAAGACGGCGCGCTGCTAGCCGGCGACCGGAGCGGTGGTGACCTCGATGCCGCGGAGAGCGAGCGCGAAGTCGTGCGGGTTGGTGGCCGCGTCGCGAGCATCCTGCTCGGTGACCAGCCCATCGCGCACCAGCTTGACCAGCGCCTGGTCGAACGTCTGCATCCCGTAAAACTCGCCCTCGGCGATGACCTCCACGATCGAGGACGTCGCGGCCGCGTCGATGATCCGCTCGCGCACGCGGCCGTTGTGGACCAGGGCTTCCACCGCGGGGACCCGGCCCTTGCCGTCGGCCCGGGGGATCAGCCGTTGCGAGATCGTGCCGCGGAGCGACGCGGCCAGCGAGAACCTGGCCTGTCGCTGCGCCGTCGCCGGGAGGAGGTCGAGCATCCGGTTGACGGTCTCGGTGGCATCGACCGTGTGCATCGTCGAGATCACGAGGTGACCGGTCTCCGCCGCGGACAACGCGGCCTCGGCGGTCTCGCTGTCGCGGATCTCGCCGAGGAAGATGACGTCGGGATCCTGCCGGATCACGTGTCGCAGCGCGGCCCCGAAGGAATACGTGTCCACGCCGATCTCACGTTGGTCGATGATCGACCGTCGATCCTCGTGCACGACCTCGATGGGGTCTTCGATGGTCACGATGTGCGCTCGCCGCGTCTCGTTGATGTGTCCGATCATCGCGGCGATGGTCGTGGTCTTGCCGGTCCCGGCCGGCCCGGTCACGAGGACCAGACCGCGGGCGGCCTCCGCGAGATCCCGCACGACGGCGGGCAGGCGGAGCTCCTCGAACGACGGACCGTCGGTCCGAACGCGCCGGATCGCCAGCGACACCTCGCCACGCTGCCGGAAACAGTTCACGCGGAACCGCCCGATCCCCGACATCGAGAACCCGGCGTCCGCCTCGTTGGTTTCCTGGAACTCCGTGACCTTGCGAACGGGGAGAAGCTCGGTGACGAGCATCTCGGTGTCGCGCGACGTGAGCGGCGGGTAGGGGCACGGGTCCAGCTGGCCGTCCACGCGAACGAAGGGAGGCGACCCCGCCCGCAGATGCAGATCGGAGGCGCCCACCTCGACCATGAATCGCAATAGCTCGGTTGCACCCATCGGCACCCCAATTCTCGGCATCTGAGGCACGATGCTTGAGGGCTCGGGATCGGTCCTCCCTTGCCTGGATCGTGCGTAGATCCGGATGAATTTCACAAAAAGGTTGTGTTGCTCACGTGCTCGACGGGTAAAGCAGTGAGGGACCTCGACGAAATGTGCCCCGCGACGAGGGAGGAAGCCCCATGAATGAAGAGATGAAGATGTCTCGGGCAGAGGCAGGTCGAAAAGGCGGATTGACGACCAAACGCCGATACGGCGACGAGTTCTTCGGCAAGATCGGGAAGATCGGCGGAAAGAAGGGCGGCGACACCACGAAGCGCCGCTACGGCGTCGAGTTCTACCAGAAGATCGGCCGGAAGGGCGGTTCCCGCTAGCGGCCCGTGGCCGGGGCCGCACGCCTGCGGGCTCGGCTGAAACTACACTCCGGGCGCCATGCGCAACTCCGTCGACGTCCACAACCATCTCGTCGAACGTGACGTCCGACACGAGCTCCTCAGAGTGCCCGGCCGGCTGCGAACGGCCGAGCGCCTCGCCGCGGTGCTCGACCTCCCACCCGAACAGGTTGGCAAGATCGTGGTGTACGAGGTGGACGGATCGCCGGTGGTAGCGGTGGTCCCATCGAACGAGACGCCGGACCCGGACCGGGTGGCGAAGGCGCTCGGCGGGACCGAGGTGGAGCCGGTCTCTCCCGCTCGCGCTTCCCAGCTGTCCGATTACATCCCCGAGGCCATCCCGCCCGTCGCGCTGCCGGCGGGGTTCCGCGTGGTGATGGACCGCGCTCTGGCGGGACACGAGGTCTTGTACTTCTCCTCGGGTGATCCCGCCGCCGTGCTGAAGCTCCGCGGGAAGGACCTGGCGCGGGCCACCGACGCCGTCGTGGCGGACCTGGTCTGAGGGCCGGTGCAGACCCGCAGCGAGCGATCTGCCGGAGGCGTCGTGTATCGAGGGGACGACGATGACCTCGAGGTTGCACTCGCCTCCCGGCGGACCCGTCGAGGGGACCTGGCGTGGGGCCTCCCCAAGGGCGTGATCGAGCCCGGAGAGGATCCCAGCGACACCGCCGTCCGGGAGGTCCGGGAGGAGACGGGGCTCGAAGCGGAGATCGTGGAGGACCTGGGCGACATCTCGTACTTCTACGTGTGGGACGGCGTCCGGATCCGCAAGTCCGTGCGCTTCTTCCTGATGCGGGCCACTGGGGGCGACATCTCGATGCACGACCACGAGATGGAGGAGGTGCGGTGGTTCCCGCTCGAGGAGGCCCCCGGGACCGCGTCGTTCAAGAGCGAGCGCGAGGTCCTGGAGAAGGCTTCGGCGATCCTGAAGCCGGGAGATCGCCCTGCTGCGCCATAGAATGGCGTGGCGTCAATGAGACGGCTCTGTGCCCTCCTCGTGATTCCCGTGCTGTTCGCCGCGTTCCCCGCTCGCGCGCAGCAGGCTTCGAGCACGCCACAGGTGACGCTGCGGCTCCTCCATCAGACGCGATGGAACGACCCCGACCACACGGTGGTGAAGGTGGAAGTCCGGGCGGTGAACCGGAGCGACCAGACGCTGAGCGACTTGTCGATCTTCCTCGGGATCAACACCGCGACGGGATCCCGCACCGAGTACGAGCAGTCGCTCTCGGAGTCCACCGGGTTCGAGTTACTCGGGAACACTTTCGTCGAGCCGGGCTCCCTCGCGCCGCGTGGGCGGATGACGTACCGGTTGACGCAGGACGTCACGACGCTGGCCAACGGGAACGGAGGGAGCGCCGTCTACCCGATGGTGGTGCAGCTCCGCAGTAGCGATGTTCCGCTCGCAACCGTCCGCTCACCGGTCATCTTCCTCGCCAGGAACCCCCCGCTCACACCGCTCGACCTGACGTGGTCGTTCCTGCTGAGCGCCCCGATCACGTACGGGCCGGACGGCTTCCGCTCCACCCAGCTGCAGCGGATGATGTCGCCCCGGCAACCGCTCCGCGAGGAGCTCGACGCGCTGCTCGCGCTGGTCTCGTCGCGGAACCCGCGGCCGTTCGACGTGGCCATCGCCCCGCAGCTCGTCGATCAGCTCTCGACCATGAGCCGCGGCTACACGCTGCAGACGGGAACCTCCTCCCGCCACGTCCCGAAGGGCACGGGAGGCGCGGCCGAGGCCGGCCGGGCTCTGTTCGAGCTGCGGTCCATCGTGTCGGCGCGGCAGGCGGAGGTGTCGGCGTTGCCCTTCTCATCCCCCAGCATTCCGGCATTGATCACGGCGGGACTGACCCAGGATCTCCCGGAGCAGCTGTCACGGGGCAGGGAGAACATCGCACAGGTGCTCGGCCACGATCCGGAGTCCGACGTCCTGCATCCGCCCGGCTCTCGCCTGGACCAGGCCAGCCTGTATACGTTGCAACAGAACGGGATCAACCTGTTGCTGGTGGACTCCAACGCCGTACATCAGCCCGAACAACAGCGTGGGTTCGCCAAGCCTGCGGTGGTGGAGCTGTCCACGGGCGCGCCGAACCCGCTCCGGGCGATCGTTCCGGACACCGGCGTCCAGTCACTACTCGACAGCGACCTCCCGATCGAGGACTCCCACCTGGCGGTGCAGGTGATCCTGGGCGAGCTGGCTCAGGTCTGGCTGGAGCAGCCCAGCGTTGCTCGAGGGATCGCACTCACCGTCTCCGAGCGCTCGCATCTGCCCGGCTCGTTTTTCGAGCCGTTCACCAGGTCGCTGGCGGCGGCACCGTTCCTCCACCCGCGGAAGGCCACGCGCTTCGCGGAGGCGCACCCGCCGCTTCCCGACACGCTCGCCACCCTCAAGCCGGCCGCGGCCGGTCCCCAGTTCAGCGCCGGCTATCTGGGCGCCCTCCAGGCAGCGCGCCAGAGCATCGGCACCTACACCTCGATCCTCGCCCAGAGCGACGCCGCCACCACGAGCGAGCTGGGACGATTGATCCTCCTCGCCGAGTCGGGTCAGTTCCTGACGAAGGACGAGGAAGGGCGGGCGTTCCTCCAGAGCGTCACCGACCGGCTGAGCCATCAGTTCCAGTCGGTCACCCTCGACACGTCCGACGTGGTGACACTGACCTCGCGGAGCGGCACCATCCCCATCCCGATCCACAACGCGACCGGCCACACCGTGAAGGTGCGCATCGACCTCGAGGCCGGGGGCCGGCTCTCCGTCGATGACAACGCGCGCCTCGTGACCGTCCCGCCCGACGGCCTGACCCTCCCGTTCCGGGTCCAGGCCCAGACCACCGGCCGGTTCCCCGTGCAGATCCAGGTGTTCACGCCAGACGGCCAGACGGCCCTCGGTCCCCCGGCGCACCTGGTCATTCGCTCCACGGCCTACAACCGGGTCGCCCTCGTCCTCACGATCGGGGCGGCGCTGGTGCTCCTCGCGCTGTGGGGGCGGAGACTCATCCCGTGGACGAAGCGATAGCGGAGACCGAAACCCAGGGATTCGCCCGCTCAACGGCCGTCATGGCGGTCGGCACCACCCTGTCGCGCCTCACCGGGTTCCTGCGGCTCTCCGCGATGGCGTACGCGCTGGGCATCGTGGCCGTCCGAGCCGACGCCTACAACGTCGCGAACAACACTCCCAACATCATCTATGAGCTCGTGCTGGGCGGCGTCCTCACCGCCGTGTTCGTTCCCGTGTTCGTGGAATGGCTGAACTCGCGCGGACGCGACGCTGCCTGGGAGGTCGCGCGGAGCGTGTTGACGATCACCGCGGTGGTGCTGACGGCGATCATGGTGATCACGATCCTGGCGGCGCCCTGGATCGTCCGCCTGTACACGGTGAACGTCCGCCCGAGCCACCTGGTCGCGGAGCGCGAGCTGGCCACGTTCTTCCTGCGGTGGTTCATGCCCCAGATCGTGTTCTACGGGATCGGGGCCGTCGCCACGGGGCTGCTCAACGCCCACCGGAGGTTCGCCGCTCCGATGTTCGCGCCCATCCTGAACAACCTCGTCGTGATCGCCACGATGCTCACCTTCGCCGCGATGCCCGGCCCCGCGCACCCGACGGTCGACGGCGTCACCACCGCGCAGCGATACGTCCTCGCGATCGGCACCACGTTCGGGGTCGTCGCCATGACCGTCGCGCTGTGGCCTTCCCTTCGGCGACTGGGGTTCCGGTTCCACTGGCGCTTCGATTGGAACTCGGAACCGGTCCGCCGCATCGCCAGGCTGGCCGGGTGGGTCTTCGTCTACGTGTTGGTGAACCAGCTCGGGTTGCTCCAGATCATCGTGCTCGCCGCCGGGCACACCGAGTACACGGCCTACATCTCGGCGTTCACGTTCTTCCAGCTCCCGCACGCGATCTTCGCGGTGTCGATCATGACCGCGCTGCTCCCCCCGCTCTCCGGCCACTGGGCGGCCCGAGAGACCGTCCCGTTCAGGGAGCTCCTGGCCCGAGGGATCCGCTCGACGGCCTTCGTGGTCGTGCCCGCCGCGCTCGGCTACATCGTCCTGGCCCAACCGATCGTGCGGCTGCTCCTCCAGCGAGGGGCCACCGGTGCTGCCGGGGCCGATCTGGTCGGCGACGTCCTCGTGTGCTTCTCGATCGGGCTGTTCTCGTTCTCGCTCTTCCAGCTCCTGCTGCGGTCGTTCTACGCGATGCAGGACACGAAGACCCCGGCGCTCATCAACATCGCCGCCGTCACGCTGAACGTGATCGTCAACTTCATCTACTTCCCGCTCTTCGGCGTGAAGGGGCTGGCCTTGGGGAACGCAACCGCGTACACGTTCGCCACGATCGTGTCCGTCGTGATCATGCGGCGCCGCCTGGGTGGGCTCGACCTGCGCTACGTGGTCCGAGGCCTCACCCAGGTCGCGGTGGCGTCGGCCATCACCGCCGGTGTGGCGTACGCGGCCGTGAAGCTCGTCGACCTGGTGGTCTCGTCGGGGACCGCCGCGGGGGAGTTCGCCGAGGTGGTGGTGGGGGTCGGGGCGGGGATCGGCGCCTATCTCCTGGTCGTGTCCGCCATGCACATGCCGGAACTCGCCGTGCTCAAGGGCTTGATTCCCTCAAGACTGCGCCGATAACGATAGGGCGATGCGCGACGAATCTGGCCTCGTGGGCAGGGCCGCGATCACGCTGCTCGTGCTCATCATCCTGGGCGGAATGGCGGCCGTGGACAGCACGGCCGTCCTGTTCGCGCACCTCCAGGCCTCCGACGTCTCCGATACCGCCGCGAACGCCGGCGCCACCACCTACGCGAACACCCGCAGCCTCAAGAACGCCCGCACCGCCGCGGAGGAGGCAGCGAAGGAGCAGGACACCCACATCAAGATCGTGAAGTTCTCCGTGAACGACAAGGGTTTCGTCACCGTCACGGTGCAGAAGACGGCGTCGACGTTCATCGTGAAGCGGGTGGGCTTCCTCCGCAGTTTCGGTGTCGTGGACGAAACGTCCCGCGCCGGCCCCTGACGCCACTTCCAGGGAGGCCAAGCCGCCTACACTGGCGTTCCATGGCCGAGACCCCTGCCCCAACCGTCCTCGCCGGGCGGTATGTCCTGGTGGAGGAGCTCGGACGCGGTGGCATGGCGGCGGTGTGGCGAGCCACTGACGAAGTGCTCGACCGCCCGGTCGCCGTGAAGATCCTGCACGAGCACCTCGCCGAGGACCCGGGGTTCCGCGAGCGGTTCAGTACCGAGGCGCTGGCCGCGGCCCGTCTGACCCACCCGAGCATCGTGAACGTGTTCGACACGGGGGCCGACAACGGGCATTCGTTCATCGTGATGGAGCTCGTCGAGGGGGTCACCCTCGCCGAGACCCTGCGCCAGCAAGGGCCGCTCGAGCCCGATCGGGCCGTGGCCATCATGCTGCCCGTCCTCGCGGCGCTGCAGTTCGCGCACGACAACGGGGTCGTGCACCGCGATATCAAGCCGGCCAACATCCTGGTGTCCAAAGGCGGGATGGTGAAGGTCGTAGACCTGGGTCTGGCCCGGGCCGCCTACGCGGGGGCGGAGGTGACCACCACCGGTCGGGTCCTCGGGAGCATCCCGTATCTGTCCCCCGAGCAGGTTCAGGGGACGGGCGTGGACGCACGATCGGACGTCTACTCGTGCGGGGTCGTGCTGTACGAGATGCTCACAGGACGGCGGCCGTTCGATGCGGAGAGCGAGCTCGCCGCAGCCATGCAGCGCCTCACCAAAGACCCCCTTCCGCCTCGCGCCATTCGTCCCGGGATCCCCCGTCAGCTGGACACGGCCGTGATGCGTGCCATGGCCCGCCGGCCCGACGATCGATTCCCGACGGCGGAGAACATGGCGGCTGCGCTGGTCCGGGTCCGGCGCCCGGGCCACGCCACGGCTCCGTACCCGACCGCAGGCCCGACGGCCGCGTCGGAGCGGACTGAGCGCGCCGGGTCGAGAGGCGGTGAAGGCATCTTCCGGTCCTGGATGCTCGTGCCGCTCGTGGCGATCCTCATCGCGGCCGTGGCCATCGGGATCGGCCTCGTTTTGGGCAAGCTGGAGCTGGGGGGCCCGCTGGGGATCGAGGCCAAACACGCGAAGAAGAGTCCTCCGGCGACTTCTTCCGCCACGCCGGCCCCGTACGCGTGGGCTGCAGCGAATGCGTTCGATCCGCAGGGCGACGGTCACGAGCACGACGAGCTGGTCCCGAACCTCCTCGACAGCGACCCTTCCACTATCTGGTACACGGAGAACTACCACGAGCTCGACCTGGCGCCGAAGACGGGCGTGGGCGTGCTGTTCGACCTCGGTTCATCAAAGCGAGTGAGCGGGTTCACGCTCCAGACGCCGTATCCGGGGTTCCAATTCCAGGTCAAGGTGGGCGACGATCCGAACGCCCTCGCCGGCGCTCCGGCCGACACGTACACGGCGACGTCGAACATCCACCAGACGCTCTCCTCGCCCGAGACGGGCCGGTACGTCCTGCTGTGGATCACGCAGGTCGTCCCAGACGTAGAGGGCGGGAACCGCGCAGCCGTGGGGCTGTTCCAGGTC